>NZ_JAVJUO010000226.1:0-13975 GCF_040220555.1 Coleofasciculus sp. C1-SOL-03 | reverse complement strand
CTACAGATTAATCGAATCTTATGGGTGGGGCTGGGCGGGTTTTGCATGAATGTTATTGGTTTTCTCTTCAATTTTGTCCCTAAACCCGCCCCTACAGATTAATCGAATCTTATGGGTGGGGCTGGGCGGGTTTTGCATGAATGTTATTGGTTTTCTCTTCAATTTTGTCCCTAAACCCGCCCCTACAGATTAATCGAATCTTATGGGTGACGCAGGGCGGGTTTTGTCTGAATGTTATTGGTTTTACCGTCAATTTTGTCCCTAAACCCGCCCCTACAGATTAATCGAATGTTTTCGGTAACGCAGGGCGGGTTTTGTCTGAATGTTATTGGTTTTCCCTTCAATTTTGCCCCTAAAACCGCCCCTACAGATTAATCGAATGTTTTCGGTGATGCAGGGCGGGTTTTGTCTGAATGTTATTGGTTTTACCGTCAATTTTGTCCCTAAACCCGCCCCTACAGATTAATCGAATGTTTTCGGTGACGCAGGGCGGGTTTTGTCTGAATGTTATTGGTTTTCCCTTCAATTTTGTCCCTAAACCCGCCCCTACAGATTAATCGAATGTTTTCGGTGACGCAGGGCGGGTTTTGTCTGAATGTTATTGGTTTTCCCTTCAATTTTGCCCCTAAAACCGCCCCTACATCGGATTTATCTTCGATTCTTATGCAAGGCTAAATTTTTAATGGTTCCATCCCATTCTTGAGAACCACTAGGGTGCAATTCGTCTTCTTCCCAGGCTATGGGATTATTCACAATATATTCACGAATCGCGGTTAATGATTGTTCATTGCGGATAATATGTTCATAATAGCCGCGTTGCCACACGGGGACACCCTTCTGGCGACGATTTTTATTAATGCGGCGTGCTGAAAAGGTTTTGAATCCTCGGATAATCTCTGGCAAGCTATGGTGTTTTTGACGGGTAGTATCCGCTGTCAATATCAGAATGCCATGGAGATGATTGGGCATGATCACAAATTCATCTAATTTTAAATTAGGATGATAGTGCAGCAAATTTTGCCAATGTAAATAGACAAATTTGCCGGAATCGCTTAACTGCATTTGACTATCGATGATTTCACCTAACAGGGTTTGGCGTTGCCAAGTACAAATGGTAATAAAATAAAATCCCGGTTGTGTATAATCATAATCTTTAAGGCGGATTGAACGTCGATGATGTTGATCCGGATTGTATTTCATAATCAGATCGCACGAGGTTTTCCTTTAGCAAAACGTGTAGGGGCGGGTTTAGGAATTCAATCATCACACACACCGCAAACAATACAGCGAAACCCGCCCTATCCCCACCACCAGACGACGAAATCTCATCTAATCCCTGGCGCGATCGCATCCATTAATCGAATGTTTTCGGTGATGCAGGGCGGGTTTTGTAACACATTTATTAGTTTTCCCGCCAATTTATTCCTAAACCCGCCCCTACCTATTCATTTATGAAAAAATTCCCCCTTTCTCTATAAATTCTGGGATAATTAAACGATGCCAATCCAATTTTATCAACTCCGTATTTCCAAATTTCTGACCCAATACATCCACAGAACTGGTATTTTCCGTGATGATGCCAACCAGAATCCGGATTGAACCAATGTGACTACAAATCAAAATCTTATTCGCGTCACTGGTTTGCGTAATCTGAGCCAGATCAATCAAAAATGATAAAATCCGTTGGGCTAATTT
Source organism: Coleofasciculus sp. C1-SOL-03 (assembly GCF_040220555.1). NCBI lineage: Bacteria > Bacillati > Cyanobacteriota > Cyanophyceae > Coleofasciculales > Coleofasciculaceae > Coleofasciculus > Coleofasciculus sp. C1-SOL-03. The sequence continues at coordinate 12,280 of NZ_JAVJUO010000226.1, read as the reverse complement.
GGCATAACTTTCGCCATTTTCCGGGGCATAGTTTAAATCGCCAGCCGCATATTCGGGAATAAATCGGAGTTTGCCACCTTCTAATACACCTAAATTCCGTTCATTCAGTCGCTTATCTTTGTGGATACTGCCCACACTAATATTGCCGCTAGTTATCGCAATGTCTAAGGTTTTATAGGCGCGTTTTAATCCAGAGGCAAAGGCTAAATTGTACTCCGGATCAAGTTGAGTTCCTAAGACTCTGGCTTGTGCTTCACCTTCGGGCGTTATGTCTACATCTTGAGAACCCGCAATTCGCTTTTCGGCATTGACAGTGCTTTGAGCATGGCGGACTATGTGTAAGGTTACCGGAGTTGCTAAAATCAAGGGGTGCTTTAGGCGTTTGCGGATGTCTTGCCAACTGAGAATTTTGTCATTTGTCATTTGTCACTTGTCCTTTGAGGCAATCGGAAATCAGGTACGGGGAATTACGTCATTTTAATACACATCAGTTGATCGGATCAGCGTAATACTACTATTTACCATTTAGGGTAGCGTCTTACACAAAATTAATACACCATAAGATACTAGACGCGATGACGAAGTATGCGAAACATGATCAAAAAAATCCGCCCATTTTCTCTGAAAACAGTTCTAATTGTTCCCTTCGTTTTACAAATTATTACCGCTGTGGGATTAGTGGGATATTTGTCCTATCGCAGTGGGCAAAAAGCTGTTGAAGATCTGGCGAATCAATTACTTGAAGAAACCTCCGAACGAGTTAGCGATCGCGTCAATAGTTATTTACAGCAATCTCATCAATTTGTTACCTTAAATCGATTGGCTGTTGAACAAGGGGATTTAGATCTAACTGATATTGATCAAGTCTACAGGCGACTCTGGCGACAAATGCAGGTATCTGATGCTCCGACTGGATTGAGTTATACGAGTCCCTCAGGAGCGTATATTGCGGTGGGAGAGGATAAGTTTGGTTTTCTTTTTCCGAAAGGTTCATATCTGAAAGCTGAGTTAAAAGGGACTGCTCCAGGATCGCGAAATTATTTTCTACTCGATGAAGCGGGTGAAGTTATTCGGCTTTTTGACACCCTACCCAACTGGGACCCCAGAAAACGATCCTGGTATCAAGAAACGATTCAGCAAAATACACTAAGTTGGACAAAAATTTATCCTGTTATCGGGACAAATAATGCGTCGATAAATCTGTCTGTTCCGGTTTATCAAAATGATGAATTTAAGGGAACTTTTGATAGCATTTTTGTCGTCGATTTTATTAGTTATTTTTTGGATACGTTAGAGAGTTCTGAATCTGGACAGGTATTCATTATAGAACGATCGGGTGATTTAGTCGCCACCTCCACGAAAGAACAGGCTTTTGTCAAAAATATTCAGGGTAAACAACTCATCCGGCTCAAAGCTACTGAAAGTAGCCATAAATTAACACAGGCGACGATGCAAGCTTTACTTAACCAAGAGGATAATCTAGGATCAATTCAACACGCCAATTTTACCTTTGTCGATGAGGATTCCGCCAAAAAGATATCTGGACGCCATTTTGTTCACATTGAACCCTATCAAGATGACTACGGCTTGGATTGGTTGATTGTCACTGTTGTGCCAGAGTCAGACTTTATGGCACAAATTTATGCGAATAATCGCACCACAATTATCCTTTGTATCGCCACTCTCATTATCGCCACAGTCGTAGGTATTATCACCGCCCGTTGGATAACTCAGCCGCTACTCAAGTTAAACAAAACTGCCAAAAAACTTGCTCAAGGAGAATGGGACAAACTGGTTGTAATCCAGCGCCAGGATGAAGTGGGAGAATTGGCGAACTCCTTTGCTCAGATGGCAACTCAACTACAAGCCTCGTTTACGGAACTTCAAACTCTAAATACGGCATTAGTTGAGAGTGAAAGCCGCCTGAATCAAATCCTAGAAGCGATTCCAGTTGGCGTATCTGTTCATGATATCAGCGGACAAATTATCTACGCGAATCAGACATCAAAGCAATTACTGAGAATCGACACCTTACTGGAAGCGAAAACCGCAGACTTATCAGAAACGTTTCACGTCTATCAGGCGGGAAGCGAAGAATTGTGTCCCGTGGAAAATCTGCCCCTAGTTCGTGCGTTCCAGGGTGAAAAAGTGAGAATTGATAATATGGAAATTCGCTTACCCGATCGCACGATTCCGTTGGAAGTCTATGGCACGCCAATTTGGGATGAAACTGGAACCATTGTCGCCGCGATCGCTACATTTTTCGATATCACGGAACGTAAGCAAACCGAGCAGATTTTAGCCGATTATAACCAGACTTTAGAGACTCAAGTTCACGAACAAACAGTAGAACTCAATCAAGCCCAACGCCTCGCTCATTTGGGCAATTGGTCATTCGATGTGGATAGTAAAAAAATTAGTTGGTCGGATGAAGTTTTCCGCATTTATGGACGTGATCCGAGTCAAGGTGAACCCAGCTACGAACAGCTTTTGCAACAAATTCATCCCGATGATGTTGCCCTATTTCAGCACCACGTTGAAGCGGCAATAACGGAAGGTAAATCCTACGAACATGAACAGCGAATTTTCCGGAGTGATTGTTCGATGCGGTATGTTTTGGGCAAGGGAGAAGCTGTATTCAATTCATCCGGACAGGTGATTCAACTGTTTGGCACGGTGCAGGATATTAGCCAACGTAAATTAGCTGAGGAACAGTTACGGGAAAGTGAAGAAAAATTCCGTCAACTGGCAGAAAATATCCACCAAGTCTTTTTTCTTACGGATGCTCAATCCCATCAGATTCTTTATGTTAGTCCAGCCTTTGAACAGATTTGGGGAATACCCGTTTCCCGCCTCTACGAAAATCCTGATATTTGGATGACTAGCATTCACCCTGATGATCGCGATCGCGTCGCGGCTAATTTACCCAGTTTAATCGAAACCGGGCAAATTAATCATGAATATCGGATTATTCGATCTGACGGAGAAATTCGCTGGATTTGGGCGCGTTTGTTTCCGGTTGCAGATGAATCCGGACAGATTTATCGGTTCGTTGGCTTTGCCGAAGATATTAGCGATCGCAAATTAATTGAGGAACAGTTACGAGAGAGTGAAGAAAAATTCCGCCAACTGGCAGAAAATATCCAAGATGTTTTCTTTATTCTCTCCCACAGCGGAAAAATGCTCTATATCAATCCCGCCTATGAACAAATTTGGCAGAGAACTCGCCAAAGTTTGTATGACAATCCTCGGTCTTGGTTAGACTCCGTTTTTCCAGAGGATTACCCATCCACCATCGCCGCTTTGGAACGACAATTACAGGATGCTACTGACTTTGATCAAGTCTATCGGATTACTCGACCCAATGGAGAAATCCGCTGGATTCACGCCCGTTCGTTCCCGGTTCCTCATCAAAATACTTACCGCTTTGTCGGGATTGCGGAAGATATTAGCGATCGCAAACAAATCGAACTGGCGTTAACAGACGCCAAAGACGTGGCGGAAACAGCGAACCGGGCGAAAAGTACGTTCCTGGCGAATATGAGTCACGAATTGCGAACCCCTTTGAATGCGATTATGGGGTTTACTCAACTGATGCAGCGCAGCAGTACGTTTCCGGCTGACTATCAAGAGAATCTTCAGATTATTTACCGCAGTAGCGAACATCTACTCACGCTGATTAATCAGGTGTTAGATTTATCCAAAATTGAAGCCGGACGGATCACCCTCAATCAGACCGTTTTTGACCTGTATGCCTTATTGCACGATGTAGAAACCCTGTTCCAATTTAAGGCAAGGGACAAGAGATTACAGTTACTGTTTGATTACTCCGATCAAGTGCCTCAATATGTCCAAACCGATGCGGGAAAACTGCGCCAGGTGTTGATTAATTTACTCTCGAATGCCTTTAAATTTACCCAGGAAGGGGGGATGTCGGTGAGAGTCGCACGAGGTATCGATGTCGGCGAAACTCCCACCACTAATCAACCGGACGAGATCACCCTCCAGTTTGAAATTGAAGATACAGGGGCGGGAATTGCCACAGAGGAATTAGAGAGTATTTTTGATGCGTTTATTCAAAGTCAAACCGGGAAACAGCATCACGAAGGAACAGGATTAGGGTTATCGATTAGCCGTGAATTTGTCCGACTCATGGGGGGTGATTTGACGGTGGCGTCTCAAGTGGATCAGGGTTCTGTTTTTAGGTTTGAGATTAGGGTTAAATTAGCCGACGCCAGCCAAGTTCCCAGCCAACACCCTCAACGGCGTATTATTGCTTTAGCACCTAACCAACCGCGTTATCGTCTCTTAATTGTTGACGATCGCGTGGATAACCGCCAACTGCTGATCCAACTCCTCAATCCTCTGGGATTTCTCCTGAAAGAAGCGATAAATGGTGAAGAGGCGATCGCGATTTGGCAAAGTTGGCAACCGCATCTCATCTTTATGGATATGCGGATGCCGATTATGGATGGCTATGAAGCCACACAACGGATTAAAGCCACAACTCAAGGTCAAGCCACGGTGATTATTGCCGTTACCGCTAGCACCCTCGACTCCGAGAAAGCAGTGACTCTCTCCATGGGGTGTGATGGATTTATCCGCAAACCCTTCCGCGATCGGGAGATTTTTGAGGCGATTCACCAGCATCTGGGTATGAACTATGTTTATGAAGATCTAACCGCATCAACTCCACCCAGCCAAACCCCAACCCATTCCTTAACCCCAGACTCTCTGGCTGTCTTACCTCCAGATTGGTTAGAAGCGTTTCATCAAGCGACAATGTTGGGTGATATTGATTTGATGCTGAGTCTGATTGAGCAAATTCGCCCCGATCACGAATCTCTTGCCAACGCCTTGGCTGAGTTGACCAATCAGTTCGAGTTGGAGAAGCTACTAACGTTAATCAGCTTGTAGTCAGGGAACCTCAGTCCTAAATTCCCTTGGGTTTCGACTTCGCTCAACCCAACCAATCCCAATGTAGGGGCGCATGGCGTGCGCCCATCAAATCGGTGAGCCAGTAGGGTGGGCATTGCCCACCAGCCATAAATCAGAACCCTAGCGGATTGAGTCTTTCAACCTTCCCAGGTTACAGAATCTTCACAGAAGCGGCAGTTTTGTAAAGATTTTGTAAAGATTATGATCAAGTTCCTGAGATATTTGCTGTATAGTTGAGTCTGACTTCAGGTTTTGTTAATATAACTTAAAGAAATAAAACCTCCGGGTCAAAACGCTGACGTGATGATTAATGTGACGGAACCTGAGAAATTCAGACTCAGATACTCTTCCGCTTAAATCATGAAACGAATCTACCCCCTAGATTATCGTTTCGAGGGGTCAGATAGGGTGCAAGATTCTGGAAAATTAGATAACAGAATTAATTTTAGTCACGAGTACGACTAAATGTTAATGGCATAAAAAAAGCAAAAGCTAATTAGGGCTGATCAAAGCTTGTCACTTGTTGTTTTTTATACAGTAATTGAGTACAGTCAGTCTAAAACTTAACCAATATTTATGTTTACAGCCTTATTTCCGGTCTCCCAAATGCCAGTTTCTCAGAACAAATTCCCAAAAGAAACAATTTTAATCGTTGATGACTCTCCGGAGAATTTAAGTGTCTTAAAAAAACTTTTAACCGAACAAGGATATACCGTCAGAGTATCCCGGAATGGGCGACAAGCACTTCGCTCGGTTGACATCATGCAGCCGGATTTAATTTTACTCGATATTTTAATGCCTGACATAGATGGGTATCAAGTCTGTCAACAGTTAAAAGCCAATCCGGAAACCCAAGCCATTCCGATCATTTTTATCAGCGCCCTCAAGGAAACCTTTGATAAAGTCAAAGCCTTTGAAATTGGCGCGTCTGACTACATTAGTAAACCCATCGAAACCCAAGAAGTTTTAGCCCGAATCGAGAATCAGTTACACATCTTACGATTACAACGACAACTGAAGCAAGACAATGCCCAGTTAAGCCAGGAAATCCAAGAACGCCAAAACACTGAAGTCCAACTGCGTAAAAGTGAAGCCTCACTATTACAAGCCCAACGAATTGCCCAAATCGGGAGTTGGGAATTTGATGTCCGCAGCCGCCACGTTACTTGGTCAAGGGAAAAATATCGCATCTTTGGACTTGATCCCAATTCGTCAGCGATTACCTATGAGGACATTATCCAACGCATTCATCCGGATGATCAACCCCTATTTGAAGAAACCGTCCAGGAGGCGATATCGTCAGGACAACCTTACGATATCGAGTTTCGAGTTATACGCCCTAATGGGCAAATTCGCTATCTTGAATCTAGAGGAGAAGCAATTATAAATGACCAAGGGCAAGTGATTCAACTCTTCGGTATTTCCGTGGATATGACCGAACGCAAGCGGCGACAAGAAGCATTGCGATTAATCGTCGAAGGAACCGCCGCCACCACAGGAGATGAATTCCTGCATTCTTGTGTGCGTTATTTAGCGAAAGTTCTCCAAGTTCGTTACGCCTTGATTGCGACATTTGCCAATCCTGCGGGAACACGAGTTCGCACATTATCCTATTGGACAGGTGAAACCTGGCAGGAAAACATCGAATATGACTTGAAAGATACTCCCTGTGAAACTGTATTTGCGGGTAAGACTTGCCACTATCCTAAAAACTTGCAACAACTATTTCCCCTGGATCGCTTTTTCCAAGAGATTAATGTCCACAGCTACTTTGGCAGTCCCCTGAAAGACTCTGAAGGAAAGGTGATCGGTATTTTAACGGTATTAGACGAGAAAATGATGCCGCTAACTCTTGAAAAACGGATGATTTTACAGATTTTTATTGCCCGTGCTGGGGCGGAACTAGAACGCCTGCAAGCGGAAGCCGAATTACAACAATCGGAAGCACGAGAACGGCAAAAATCACAAGAACTGGAACGAACCCTATCCGAGTTAAAACAGACGCAATCTCAACTGGTGCAATCTAAAAAAATGTCCAGTCTGGGGCAAATGGTTGCTGGAGTCGCCCACGAAATTAACAATCCAGCTACATTTATTGCTGGGAATATTCCGATCGCTCATCAATATTTCAATGATTTAATTAGATTAATCCAACTTTACCAGACGGTTTGCCCGAATCATCATTCCGAGATTCAAGATTGTATGGAGGAGATTGAATTAGAGTTTTTACAAGCGGATCTACCCCAAATAATGGAATCAATGACTGTCGGTGTGAATCGAATTCATCAGATTGTCAAGTTACTGCGACGATTTTCGGGGCTGGATGAAGCCAAACTGAAAGCGGTGAATATTCATGAGGGGATTGATACAACGCTGGTTTTGATGGAACACCGATTGCGGGAAACCAATATTCAAGTGATTAAAGCGTATAGTCAAATCCCCTGGCTTACCTGTTACGCCAATCAATTAAATCAAGTCATTATGATGGTGCTGGAAAATGCGATTGATGCGTTGCAAACCGATAGCAAATTCCACAATTCAGAATTAGGACTCGTTCCCACGATTACAATTCGCACTGAACTCAGGCAAAGTAAGACCAAAGAAGGAGATGAGCATCAAACCAATACTTCTCGGTTAAGAGGAGCAGAGGAAGCATGTAGAGACGCGCCATGGCGCGTCTGGGAAGCTGAGGGAGAAGAAATTAAATTTAGATATCCGAGCAGTATTGAGAGTCAAGGGTTTTCAAGTGCTATTCCTGCTGATCCGGAGGTTATCGTGATTCGGATTTCTGATAATGGTATCGGTATGACTGAGGAGATCCAAGAGAAAATATTTGACCCATTTTTTACGACTAAACCTGTAGGTAGTGGTACAGGATTGGGGTTAGCGATTAGCCATCAGATTATTGTGGAAAAACACAAGGGTAATATTCAGTGTTTTTCTGTACCGGGTCAAGGAACAGAGTTTATCTTGGAACTTCCCATTCATGTATAGGAGAGGTGGGGGAGATGGGGAGATGGGGGGATAGAGAGTTAAATTTGATCACCGATGTCCCAAATCACCTTATATTAATTAAAGAGCGGCGAATTCTTAAGAAACTGTTGTGAAATCAATTACTCTCCTTGGCTCCACTGGCTCGATTGGTACGCAAACCTTAGAGATTCTGACTCACCATCCCGACCAATTCCGGTTGGTGGGATTGGCAGCACGCAGCAATGTAGACCTGTTAGCTGCCCAGATTCGGCAGTTTCGACCGGAAATTGTCGCCTTATGTGAAGCAGAAAAATTACCTGACCTGAAAGCGGCGATCGCCGACCTTGATCCCCAACCGATTCTGGTGGCGGGAGAAGCAGGTGTGGTGGAGGTTGCCCGTTATGGTGATGCGGAAGCGGTAGTAACAGGGATTGTGGGGTGTGCAGGATTGCTACCGACGATCGCCGCCATTGAAGCTGGGAAAGATATTGCCTTAGCCAACAAGGAAACCCTAATCGCTGGGGGACCGGTTGTCAATCCCCTGATTGCCAAACATGGGGTGAAACTGCTTCCGGCTGACTCGGAACATTCTGCTATTTTCCAATGCCTTGAGGGAGTTCCCGAGGGCGGATTACGGCGAATTATCCTCACGGCATCCGGGGGGGCGTTCCGAGATTGGTCAGTCGATAAGTTAGGGGAGGTAACGGTGGCGGATGCGATTAAGCATCCCAACTGGTCGATGGGGCGCAAAATTACCGTCGATTCGGCGACGTTGATGAATAAGGGGCTAGAGGTGATTGAAGCGCATTTCCTTTTTGGTCTGGATTATGACGATATTGATATCGTGATCCATCCCCAGAGTATTATTCACTCCCTAATCGAGTTACAGGATACCTCCGTCTTAGCCCAATTAGGCTGGCCCGATATGCGCTTACCCCTACTCTATGCCATATCTTGGCCCCATCGCATTTATACGGACTGGGAACCCTTGGATTTAGTCAAGGCGGGGACATTGACCTTTAAAGAACCCGACCATGATAAATATCCTTGTATGCGATTAGCCTACGCCGCTGGGCGGGCTGGGGGTTCAATGCCTGCGGTATTAAATGCCGCCAATGAACAAGCCGTGGCATTGTTTTTAGAGGAGAAAATCCAATATTTAGATATTGCCCGGTGTATTGAACAAGCCTGCGATCGCCATTCCCCGGATAACTGTCCGAATCCTGGACTCGAGGATATACTCGCCGCCGACCGTTGGGCAAGAGAGGAGGTGTTGCGGATTTATCCCACCTTAGCCAAGAGCGATCGCGTGGTTTCTCTGCGATAATTAAATTAACAGAACATTCAACTCCCAATCTGCTCAAATTGGGCATTGGCGGAAAAACAGGGACTCAAACCTGCCCCTCTGCCCCTCTGCACCCCTACCCCTCTGCACTCTTACACCCCCTGTTCACAATCCCCTACCTTAAGCAGAATGGCACGCTCCTGGTATGCTGGTGGGCAATGCCCACCCTACGGTAGATTAAGGGTTTTGGCAATCCCAAACCGCTGACTGGAGCGTACCATTGAACTTAAGACAGTTGGGGACTGTTGTACTGGTGTGGTGTAATGGAATCTTAGACGATCCAACGTTAATAAACCTTTCTTCATGCACACCAAAGCTTTTAGTGAGCTTTTCCCCCTATTTAATACAGCGAACCCTGAGACATTAGAATGGCTGTTGTCAGTTGGAGTCGAACACGAGTATCCCGCAGGACGAGCCGTGTTAATGGAAGATGCCTGGGGTAATGCCGTTTACTTTATCATGTCCGGTTGGGTCAAAGTTCGACGCCTGTATGGGGACAACGCCGTGACGTTGGCTATTTTGGGTCGGGGCGATTTTTTTGGCGAGATGGCAATCTTGGATGAATCTCCCCGGTCTACGGATGTTGTCGCCCTGTCTTCGGTAACATTACTCAGCGTCTCTGCCCAGCGCTTCATTCAAACCCTATTTAAAGACCCCCAGTTACACCACCGGATGCTACAACTGATGGTTAGACGGCTGCGTCAGACCAATGTTCGCTTTCAACGACGCCATCAACCAGCGGCGATTAAGTTAGCCAATACTTTGGTCAACTTGGCAGATAGTTATGGTCAAGTGGGGGAAAAGGGAACCGAAATTTATAACATTCCCGATAAAGACTTAGCGGATGTCACGGATATCAGTGTGGAAGATACCGCCAAAATTATGAAAAAGCTGGAAAGTAAGGGTTGGATAGATATTGAACCCCAAGACCAAAAGCTTTGTTTGATTAATCTCAAACAACTCACCCATCTAGCTGGACGGCTTTAACCTAAGCATAGGGACGATGGGGAAGATGGAGGAATTAACTCAAAACGTTCCCTGTTCCCTGTTCCCTGTTCCCTGTTCCCTGACGAATGACCAATGACAAAGGACAAATGACTAAACCCACCTTTCATTATCACGTCGCGATGCCTCAACCTCAATCTCATTTGTTTGAGGTGATGCTACAGGTAAATGGTTGGTCTGAATCAGTGCTAGATTTAAAAATGCCTGTCTGGACTCCGGGTTCCTATCTAGTGCGGGAGTATGCCAAACACCTCCAAGATTTCCGAGTTGAGGCGGGAACCCAGAATCAGCCATTACCCTGGGCTAAACACAGTAAAAATCACTGGCAAGTTCAAACTGGAGACGCTTCATCCATTACTGTTCGTTACCGCGTCTTTGCCAATGAGTTATCAGTACGCACCAACCACCTGGATGCTACACACGGCTATTTTAATGGGGCGGCATTATTCCTGTTTGTTCCCGATTTTGTGCAACAGCCGATTCAGGTGACGATTGTACCGCCTAAAGCCGATTGGCAGATTACCACGCCCTTACCCACCGTCGATGGGGCTGAGAATACCTTTGAGGCTGAGGATTTTGACACCTTAGTCGATAGTCCCTTTGAAATTGGCACCCAGCAGGTTTACGACTTTGAGGTTCTGGGTAAACCCCATCAACTGGCAATTTGGGGACAGGGAAATGCTGACCCCCACCGGATTATTGCGGACACGACGAAAATTATTGAGACAGAAGCGGAGTTATATGGGGGATTACCCTATGAACGGTATGTGTTTTTACTCCATTTATCATCGACCGGGTTTGGCGGCTTAGAACATAAAACCTCTTGTTCCTTAAATTATCCCCGTTTCGGGTTCCGGGCGAAAGATAAATACAATCGTTTCATGCAATTAGTCGCCCATGAGTTCTTTCACCTGTGGAATGTGAAGCGGATTCGCCCTAAAGTCTTGGAACGGTTTAATTATGAACAAGAAAGCTTTACTACATCCCTGTGGTTTTGTGAAGGGACAACCAGTTACTATGATTTAGTCCTCCCCTTACGGGCAAAGATTTACGACAGCAAGACCTTTTTAGAGGGGTTAAGTAAAGAGATTACCCGGATGCAACTGATTCCAGGGCGTTTGGTGCAACCGCTGAGTGAGTCCAGTTTTGATGCTTGGATTAAGTTATATCGCCGGGATGCCAATAGTGATAATAGTCAAATCTCCTATTATCTCAAGGGTGAAATGGTATCCTTGTTACTGGATTTGCTAGTGCGATCGCGTCACGGGAATCAGCGTTCCCTGGATGATGTGATGCGACGGATGTGGCAACAATTTGGTGTCAAGGAGGTTGGCTTTACGCCGCAACAACTGCAAGCGGTGTTGGAGTCTGTAGCGGATACCGATTTGAGTGATTTCTTCCGGCGCTATATTGATGGGACAGAGGAATTGCCCTTTGATGAGTATCTTGAACCCTTTGGCTTAACCCTGACAGCAGTAGAAGATGAGGACGCTCAACCTTATTTAGGGGTAATTGTCAAGACAGAAAATGGACAAGAGGTGGTCAAATTTGTCAACGCCACCTCTCCAGCGGGAATAGCTGGCGTGGATGCAGGGGATCAGTTACTAGCAATAGACGGTTGGCGAGTCAGTGCGGATCAATTAAGCGATCGCCTAAAAGATTACCATCCCGGTGACACGATTCAGGTCACTGTGTTCCATCAAGACGAACTTTGTACCTTACCCGTTACCCTAAGCGAATCCCAACCCACCCGTTACCAGGTTGTACAGATTGAAAATCCCTCGGCGACTCAAAAACAGAATTTAGCCGGGTGGTTGAACACCAAGGGCGATTAAGTTCATACCCAGCAACTGTAGGGGCGCAAAGACTTGCGCCCGGTTTAAACGTCAAATCTATTCCACAATTTTAGCTGTGCCACGCCAGTAGTGGGCTGACCCACCTAAAATGGTGAATTAGAATTGTAGGGGCGCACGGCGTGCGCCCATTCTAACCGTAAAATCTATTGCACAATTTTAGCTG
>NZ_JAVJUO010000225.1:0-15921 GCF_040220555.1 Coleofasciculus sp. C1-SOL-03 | reverse complement strand
TCCCCACCGATAACCCAACAACAAAACCCGCCCGCCTCACCGATTACCCAACAACAAAACCCGCCCTCCCCACCGATAACCCAACAACAAAACCCGCCCTCCCCACCGATAACCCAACAATAAAACCCGCCCTCCCCACCGATAACCCAACAATAAAACCCGTCCTCCCCACCGATAACCCAACAATAAAACCCGCCATTTCCACCAATAACGGAACAACAACATCTATCTTTATCTACATAATTGATAAAACATACTCACCTTCATTAACCGCATAATTATTGGCAACACTAAACACCAAACCCTCAGATTCTGCCTGAACGTCAATTAATTTAGGTAAATCCTCTTCTCGATTAAAACTCAGTAATTGATACAAAGGCTGATCAGCTCGAACTTGACTGCCCAACGGAACTCGTGATTGAATCATCCCCCCAACTGGAGCGTAGTACGGCTTAATTTGGCTTTTTACGGTAAAGTTAACCGATTGAGCCGTGGTGGTGTCTAGGGGCAAATCCGGACAATCAATCAGTTGTTTTTGTGCCAGATAATTTTTGATCCCCAAAACTCCTTTTTTGACCGAATCGGGATTCATTTCCATCCCTGAACCCAGTTCTAATGTCCAAGACTCAACATCAAACTGAATCACTTTACCAAAGGTTGCCAATTGCTTCTCCAATGCCAACCACGGCTTCATAAAGGCTTCGTCAAAGGCATCACCATCATATTCATTCATTAAAATCCCGCGATCCAAGAGAAAGGCTTTGGCGCTTTCCTCACGACTTTTAAAACAATACAAATAATCAATCGCCTGATTGGTAGAACTATGAATATCAATTACATAGTTGGCATCTAAACAAAGGGATTGAAGCTGATAGCGATAGCGTTCACTAAACGGAAGTCCACCAGGAGAGTTGATTTGGGTCTTATGCTTTTCAAAGCTAGCTTGAATGCGGGCTAAATAATTTTTGCGGATTTCTTCAGGAGAGTGATGGACTTGAAATTCAGCAAACTCAGCTAAATCCTCGTCTTCTTTTTCGTAGTCCCAAAAGATCCGATTCCAATCTTTGCCATCGTAGGGATTAAAGCGCCCAGTGGCAAAGAAATGATTCCGCTGATTCGTGCTGATCGGATTACAGACAGGAACTAGCCAAATTTCTCCAGTGAGTTGACTATCCTCTAAGGTGCTGAAAAACTCAATCAGTTGGTGAATGACAGCATTGCCAACAATTTCTGAACCATGGAGATTGGCTTGAATATATACCTTTTTACCAGGATTAGCACCAATAAACTTATAGACTGGGATCGAGAGGCGATCGCCTGAGGCAAGATGCTGAATCGGAATTGTGGTAACAGTGGGAACCATAGCGATTGGGTATAGGAAAGTATGAGGGCTAGGGTGTAGGGTGGGCGGAGAGGGCTAAATCGTTGCTAACATAAGAATCTTAACGGCATCATCTCGATCATTATGGGCAATAGTTTCGGGCATCTGTTTCGGATTACGACTTATGGGGAATCCCACGGCGGCGGTGTCGGTGTGGTGATTGATGGATGTCCACCCGAACTGGAGATTTCCGCATCAGAGATTCAGTTTGAACTCGATCGCAGGCGTCCGGGACAAAGCAAGATTACCACCCCGCGCCAGGAAACCGATACCTGTGAAATTCTATCGGGCGTCTTTGAAGGGAAAACCTTGGGGACTTCCATTTCTATCTTTGTCCCCAACAAAGATACTCGCCCCCAAGATTACTCAGAAATGGCGGTTAAATATCGCCCATCCCACGCCGATGCCACCTATGATGCTAAATATGGGATTCGCAATTGGCAGGGCGGTGGACGTTCCTCAGCACGGGAAACCATTGGTCGAGTGGCGGCGGGTGCGATCGCCAAAAAAATCCTTAAGCAGGTTGCCAATGTGGACATTGTTGGCTATGTTAAACGCATTCATGATTTAGAAGGCATCGTTGATCCCCACACGGTCACCCTGGAACAGGTTGAAAGTAATATCGTCCGTTGTCCTGATCGTGAATGCGCCCAACGAATGATAGAAAAAATCGAGTTAATCCGGCGTGAAGGGGATTCCATTGGTGGGGTAGTCGAATGTGTCGCCCGCAATGTGCCAAAAGGACTAGGAGAACCCGTCTTTGATAAGCTAGAAGCAGATCTGGCTAAAGGGGTGATGTCTTTACCCGCTAGCAAAGGCTTTGAGATTGGGTCTGGCTTTGCCGGAACCTTACTCACGGGTTCTGAACATAATGATGAATTCTATCTCGATGATACGGGAACGGTGCGGACGACAACCAACCGTTCTGGCGGCATTCAGGGAGGTATCACGAACGGAGAATCGATTATTTTGCGAGTGGCGTTTAAGCCCACTGCTACTATACGAAAAGAACAGCGTACAGTGACCAGCACCGGTGAAGAAACAATACTAGCTGCCAAAGGGCGCCACGACCCTTGCGTCTTGCCCAGGGCTGTGCCTATGGTAGAAGCAATGGTCGCCTTAGTATTATGTGATCACCTACTGCGTCATCAGGGTCAGTGCCATACATTAAAGCCTTAAAATTCCGATGGAAAGCAGTCCTTCCTCTGAGTTCGTTGTCCAATTCTGGGGCGTGCGGGGTAGTATTCCCTCCCCCGGCAAAGAAACCATTCGCTACGGCGGGAACACCTCCTGTGTGGAGATGCGTATCGCTGACAAACGCCTAATTTTTGATGGGGGTACCGGTATCCGGATGCTGGGTAAGAATCTCAAGCCCCAACTCCCCATTGAAGCCTATTGGTTTTTTACCCATTATCACTGGGATCATATTCAGGGCGTACCCTTTTTTGACCCCGCCTTTTTGGAGGGGAATCTGTTGCATATTCATGGCGCTGCACCCGATGGAGTGTCCATGCAGCAGCATTTCAAAGAACGGGTATTGCATTTGAATTCGCCTGTGCCGAAACGAGAGATTCAGGCGGATTTGAAATTCTATGACTTAATCTGTGGCGATACCATGACCCTAGGGGATATTACCATTGAAACCAGTCCCCTAAATCATCCCAATGGGGCGATGGGCTATCGGGTAACATGGCAGGGACGTTCGGCGGTCTACTGCACTGATACCGAACATTATCCGGATCACTTGGATGAAAATGTGCTGCATTTAGCCCGTGATGCGGATATCCTGATTTACGATGCCATGTACACTGACCAAGAATACCACAATCCCAAGTCGCCTAAGGTGGGTTGGGGACATTCAACCTGGCAAGAAGGGGTAAAACTCGCTAAAGCCGCCGGGGTTAAACAACTGGCAATCTTTCACCACGAACCGAATCATAACGATGATATGCTCGATGAAATTGCCATTGAGGTAAAAAGCGCTTGTGAAGGGTCGTTTTTGGCAAAGGAAGGACTAATCATTCCGCTCATTTAGAACACCAGTCCAATCATCGAAATCGATGCTAGAACCACAGCTTCTGTAAAGCCCACTGTGCATCCTGTGCAGCTAAAGAATGCCCCTTGAATGGGACTATCAATTCACCTACCTGTGAGCTGGGTGTAGGGGCGACCCGTTTGGCATCCATCAACAACTCTCATCCATTCAATTACATCGGGTCGCCCTGTACTCTCGACCCTTGACGAAATATTGTCACAACTGATAGATATTGACTTCGATAACCAAACGCTGCCCATCTGGGTTAAAACTCACATCATTAATTTTATTTTTATCAACGCTGAGTCGGTTCTTTTCATGGATGTTATCCAAAATTGTTTGTAGGGCTAATAATGGACTCGTTGCTGAATCCTGAGCAAACGGGCGATTTTTATCAACTAATTCATTTAACTGTTGTCCACTCTGTATGGCGGAAAGTAAAGCTTCTATTTCTTGAGACTCAAACTGCCTCAATGCTGTCATGCCAACTCGTTCTATTTGTGTACCTTTACGAGCTTCCCTAATTGTGGGAACTGCCCAGATGAATGTTCCAGCGACGACAGTAACGGCTAAAAGAGAACTCATCGCTAAGAGCATACGTCCTCTGCCAATCATGCTCTGAATTTTCTGTTGAGCCTCAGTTAAAGCCTCTTCAGTACGAGTGAGCTGTCTTCTTAGTTCCAGTTTCCCCGTTTGGCGAATAAAAGTGACGAGATAGTCGTGAACGAGTTGGTAACGAGCCGCAGGAACTTCAGGAAGCAGCATAACTAAACCGGAAGCCACAAAAATTTCTAGGACTAACTCCAGTTTCTCAGATTCAAAATGAGCTAGCTCATTTTGAATCTGAGCGTAGGTTTTAAGAGGACGGTTTCCTTTTTCATCTGTAAGCAAATATAAAACGGATTTAGCTACCTCTCGATTTTCATTGCCGCAGTCTTCAACTACTGTTTCTAAGAATTGCTCAACCAGTTTTTGTTTGCCATATTTACGATACTTTTCTAAGGTTGTGATATTTTGAGTTTGAAGCTGGTCGCCAACAATCTGCAATTCAATCGGACGGACTTCTCCCAGTTCTCTGGCTAAATCCTGCACGAGTTGATCAATCAGGGCAGGTTCTAAATGCAAATGAGAGCGTTCTGTTAGACTCTTAATTACTAATTCAGCATCTTTAGGGGAAAAATTGCCTAAGTAGTAGCGATTGTTTCGATCCAGAATATCAGTTTTAAGAATTCCTTGCTTGGGCAAGCGTTCATATTCTAACAAATAATGTAGATAATCCTCGCGTAAAGCCAAAATTATTTTCACATAAGGAATTTTCAGGCAACTCTCTAAAAATTCCCAAAAGAGCCGTCTATCTCTTTGAACATGATTGACAAAGAAAAATTCTTCAAATTGGTCAAATATGAGAATCGTTAACAGATGACGAGCTTCATTGGTTTGCAATTCCTCCAGAATCGTACTGGTGTTAATAGCACAAGTGTTGATTGTCTCATCGTTATGAAAGGACGAATTGTAACTCTCAAGAGCGGCGGCTAACTTTTTAGCCAATTCCTTTTGCCAATTGGTATAAACCCGAATTACAATGGGTAAAGCTTGCTGCTGTTGAATGATTTCATGTTTAAGCGCTGGAACTAATCCGGCTGTTAATATTGAACTTTTACCAACGCCTGAAATACCGTGAATTACAGTGATTTTGCAGTTATTTAGCTTTATCCTTGCCATCAAACGCTTGACATCAAGGTTACGTCCAGAAGTCGCAATTTCTGGGGCGATAATTTCATCAGGATGTACAGTTGTGGACTCGATCCCCAAGGTGGCTTGAGCTTGTCGTTTGGGTTGTAAACGCCCTGCACCAATGAAGGCGCGGAAGCCATAGAGGGATTCAATCGCACGTCGTTCTTGTTTGAGCCGAAAGGCTTCAAGGTAATCCCCTTGCTCAAAGTAGAGCGATCGCAAGGCATTTAATATGTCAATGTAAAGCTGGGGATTGTCCTGGTGGTTGCTCTTTTGTCGGGCTGGCTCTAGGGTTAGAATTGCTTGTTTAGGTTGATCCAGATGCTGTTGCGATCGCGCCAACAGAAGTTCATATAAACCGCGCTGTTGTTGCTTTTTCTTGGGCAATTGATTTAAAATCGCCAGAGCTTGAGTCGCTAAATCGTTAGCATCTTTATAATCGTGGGACGCTTCTAGAGCAACTTCTGCTAAAAAGCCGTAATCTTGAGCCAGTTGCACGGGGGTTCCATAGGTTTGATGCAATTCTAAGCAGGTTTGAGCCAGGGTTTGTAGCTCATTCCAGCTCTTCAATCGTCGCAAAACTTCCCCCAGTGGACTAACAAATTTAGCCACTAAATCCTGGTTCCCTGCTTGTTCAAAGCAGTGAATGGCTTGCTGAAATTCCTGTTTAGCGTCTTGCCAATAGCGCTGATTTTCAGGGCGCTCCAGTTCAGCATATCGTAACCAGCACAGTCCCAAATGGTATTGCAAAATGCCGCACTGTTCCCGATTACCGTTTTGCTGCCAAAATGTTAAGCTATCTTGATAATATTTAAGCGCTTGATCAATTTGATCACTCGCATACGCATCTCGACCCCAGACAAATGCTATACTGGCATCAAGTTCAGGATCAAGGTGGATATTGCAACTTTGTAAATCTCTCAACGCCGCCGCGAGTTCATCACGATACCTAATTCCTAAAATAGTCGAGTTAGCAAGGAACTCACTGGCGTCAGCCTCTAAGATAGCCGTCAATAATTGTTGAGCTTTTTGTTTAAGTTTTAACTGCAATTGTTGTGCGTTGACCTTAAACTCAATCGGTACGCCAGTCCAACTGATAAAATCTGGGGCTATTTTGACCAACTTACGCAGAACGTAATCATTAACCCACAAGATAATCGGAAAGGAAAAATCTTTACGAAACTCATCCCTAACTTGATTGGTAGCGCTCAGAAGTGCATCAAGTTCTTGCACCGCCTCTAAACCCAAAACCATCAACGCGGGTGGTTGTTCATCCCCTAGTTCGGCCTTAATCGCTGTATATAAGGTTTTGACAGATTTGGGCAGTACAAACTCGCGAATTTTATTAGAACATCGTTGTTGCAATTGTTGTGCCATTCTTTCTTGGCAACAGGCATAATTGCAGCGAACCACGATTAAACAGAACTGTCCCCGTGAAAGCTGGATTGCTCTAGCTAATGTGTTCAGGGAACGTTCGTTTTCATCATCAGCATTTGCCAGTAAATTAATATCACTCATAGTGTTTTGAGAATAGTCTGATACAATACCTTGGTCAGGGCGCAAGCCTTGCGCCCCTACACACCTCTACATTTGGGTATACCTCACAGGTTGGGAAACCGCTATACTACTCTTTTGCCAAGACTTAAATATGTCTGACTCAGCCAAGACAGGATTGATCCCAAACCAGCATCCCCGTTCATCCCGATACTCAAATAACCAGAGACGGCGTAACAGAACATGGTATTCTTGATCACCTCTGACATTTTGCCGTTGCACAACTTGCAATAGTAAGTCCCACTCTTGCTCATCAATGGATCAGAGTAGGAGATCCCGTTCTTGTTGAATCACCCGTTCTAGTACATCCCGTGAGCATGGGGGATCAGCTTCCTGAAGACAGCGCCACATAAATCCCAACAAATTTCGCACATGACCCCCACTAATACAGCATAGGCGGTCTAAGGTTTCTGGACTATCAAATAAATCAGTGATGTAGTTGAGGCGTTGATGGACATCCACGTCCGGAAATGCCCGAGCCAGCACCATCTGTCGCAATAGGGCGATTCCAGGTTCGTAATCTTTACCATCACGCCGTTGGACGGGTACCATGGGTAACACTTTTGGCGCTACGCCACCCCCCAAACGCATTCTCAAGCTTTCGTTGCTATTGGAGAAAATCAGCGACAGGGGAATAGTATAGACAACATGACAATTGAGTCGGTTTAATTGGTCACCCCGATCAACAAATATATATTCCGGCTGTGGTTTTCCCACCGCCATTAGTTGCGGGTCTATTCGATCTAAATTATCTACAATCACCACCAATCCTTTTTTCCCTTGCTGCTTAAGCTTTTTAATAGCAGGTTCGAGGATTTCTTCATTAATGGCTTGCAACAGTGTATTGGTTTGAGGTTCCAACAACTGCCGTAACCGACTCCGACTCCTGGCACTATCCTTCGTTTTAGCTGTAATTTTACTAATGCCTAAGGCTAAGGAAAATTCTACATCCATTGGAGTTTGCAACAAGTCAGCGGCTTCCTGTAGTAATGCTTTGAAACCACTGGGTTGTAGCTGTATTTTTTGCTCCTCTAGGCTAGCACTGACTTGACGAGCGATCGCTAACAAAATATCGCTAATATCAACATCTCCCATATCCAAGTCTTGGGTAGACTCGAAATAAACGACATGAAACCCTCGTTGTTCTAACTCAGCTTTTAACCGCAACAGATCTGTGGATTTGCCACAGCCAATATGTCCGGTGAAGAGTTGACAAGTCGGTTGATTTGCCGCGAGGCGATTAATTGTACGATACAAAGCCTCAATCATCTTGCCACCACGCACCGTGGCAAAATCGATATAGTAGGGGCGATCGGCTGGATTCCCTATGTCAATGGTTTTGCTCGGATTGCATGCGGCAAAAAAGCGCTCGAAATCATTAATGACCATGATGTTTAGGGTTCATAAAATGCTGTAAAATTCCGTAAATTTACACCCTGCTTTTCCAGATTGTAAGAGTAATGATTGATGCAGCTCTGAAAAACTACTAGAATACTAGCCTAGTCATTGAATTAAGCGCGAAAGTGACTTGAGAATGGTAATCTAGGCTACCAAAGCTCCCTTTTTTATAAGTGACCGAATAAAGTAGAAGGCAGAGGACAGAGGGTAGAGGGCAGAAGGGGTTGACAAAAGTCGATTGGGTATGACAACTGGAGAAGCGATCGCATCTCCCCTAATCCAGCACTATACCTAATGTGGGTTGTCCTGGGAAAATCCGATAGGATAGGAAGTTGGTCTATTGTAAGCGTCTACCCCTTAAAAATTGATTATGACTGATTCGATTCGCTTTCTCATGTGCGCTCCAGACCACTACGACGTGGACTATGTGATTAATCCCTGGATGGAAGGGAATATTCACAAGTCCTCGCGCGATCGCGCCGTCGAACAGTGGCACAAGTTGCACCATGTCCTCAAAGATCATGCGATCGTGGATTTAGTTAACCCTGAAAAAGGGTGGCCCGATATGGTGTTTACGGCAAATGCAGGGCTGGTTCTCGGTAAGAATGTTGTCCTGAGTCGCTTCTTGCACAAAGAACGCCAAGGTGAAGAACCCCATTTCAAGCAATGGTTTGAAGCCCAAGGCTACACTGTCCACGAACTCCCCAAAGAACTTCCCTTTGAAGGCGCTGGGGATGCCCTCCTGGATCGGGAAGGACGCTGGTTATGGGCGGGTTATGGCTTCCGTTCGGAATTGGATTCTCATCCCTATCTGGCAAAATGGCTGGATATTGAAGTCGTCTCCCTGCGACTCACTGATGAGCGCTTCTATCACCTGGATACCTGTTTCTGTCCCCTGACGGGCGGCTATTTACTCTACTATCCTCCCGCCTTTGATGCCTATTCCAATCGCTTAATTGAGATGCGAGTCGCACCAGAAAAACGTATCGCCCTAGAGGAAGCCGATGCGGTGAACTTCGCCTGCAATGCGGTGAATGTTGACCAAGTTGTGGTGATGAACAAAGCTAGCGATCGCCTCAAGCAACAGTTGGCTGAGGCGGGGTTTAGAGTGGTTGAAACCCCCCTAACGGAATTCCTCAAAGCAGGTGGCGCGGCGAAATGCTTGACCCTACGGGTAACGGAACCAGTTCGTACTGAAATCCATGCGAATGTCCCCGTCGAAAGTCGCACGATTCGCCTGGAAGGACATTTGTTAGACTCTGGACTGATCAGTCGGGCGTTAGATCTGATTGTGGAAACAGGCGGTAGCTTCCAGGTTCTCAACTTCGACTTGGGTGTCCAACGGCAAAGTACCTCTAACGCGGAGATTCGCGTATCAGCACCTTCCCATGATGTGATGGAAGAAGTGATGAGCCAACTGATCGAGTTGGGGGCTGTTACTCCCACTCAAGAGGAACGTGACGCCAATCTCGAACCTGTGATTCAATCGGGTGTAGCGCCGGATGACTTTTATGTCTCCACGATTTACCCCACAGAAGTCCGGATTAAGGGTGAGTGGGTGAAGGTACAAAATCAGCGCATGGATGGGGCAATTGCGATCACCCAGATTGACTCCCAGCCTATTGCTCGCTGTAAAATCCTGCGGGATCTAGACGTCGGTGAACAGGTGGTTGTTGGTGTAGAAGGTATCCGCACCGTTCACAAGCCAGAAACCCGCGAACAGCGTAGCAGTGAAGAATTTAGCTTCATGGGCGCTGGCGTCTCTAGCGAACGCCGAGTAGAATTAATTGTCGAGCAAATTGCCTGGGAATTGCGCCAAATTCGCGATCAAGGGGGCAAAGTGATTGTCACCGCCGGTCCAGTGGTGATTCACACGGGCGGTTCTCAACATTTATCCCGTCTGATTCGCCAAGGATATGTGCAGGCGTTGTTGGGCGGTAATGCGATCGCCGTTCATGATATTGAGCAATCCCTGATGGGAACGTCTCTGGGTGTGGATATGAAACGGGGTGTCCCGGTACGAGGTGGACACCGCCACCATCTCAAAGCAATTAATACTATCCGTCGTTATGGCAGCATTGCTGGGGCTGTGGAACAAGGGGTATTGACAAAAGGGATTATGTATGAATGCGTGAAGCATCATGTTCCCTTTTCCCTCGCCGGTTCCATTCGTGATGATGGACCCCTACCGGATACGCAAATGGATTTAATTAAAGCCCAAGCCGACTATGCCAAACTGCTAGAAGGGGCGGACA
This sequence comes from Coleofasciculus sp. C1-SOL-03, assembly GCF_040220555.1. Lineage (NCBI taxonomy): Bacteria > Bacillati > Cyanobacteriota > Cyanophyceae > Coleofasciculales > Coleofasciculaceae > Coleofasciculus > Coleofasciculus sp. C1-SOL-03. The sequence goes on along the minus strand of NZ_JAVJUO010000225.1, from coordinate 5,564 downwards.
TGATTTTGATGCTATCCACGATGCTGCACTCCATTGGGGTAGGAAATATGACGCCAGCTGGGGTGAAAATGGTGTGTGTGGATATCAATCCAGCCGTTGTGACTAAGTTAAGCGATCGCGGTTCCTTGGAATCCGTGGGTGTGGTAACAGATGTGGGTTTATTCCTGAGTTTGTTGGTACAGCAGTTGGATAAGTTGACCAGCCCTTATCAACAATCAGCGTAACCGTTAGGCGGTTGTAGACGCGGAGCGGCTTCCCGTAGGGGAACCCGCGTAGGCGGGTTTCCGTGGAATAGATTTTACCATTGAATCGGGCGCACGTCTGTGCGCCCCTACGGTTTCGCGGTTTCGGGGCTCCCATTCTAATTCATCAAATAGGGTGTGTCACGCCACTAGTGCAAGAAGGCAGGAGGCAGAAGGCAGAAGGGCAGAAAGCTTATACCGTAAGACTTTGCACCTTTTTTAACTGGAGAGTTACTTCCGCCGCGCTGGTCTAGCTTAAGTTCACTGAACTCGGGTTAGCCCGCGAAGGCGGGCTTTGTTTGTGTAGCAGCGACTTCCAGTCGCCATAGCTTCGTCAGTAAAGAAATCAAACACTATTGAGAAAATAGCTTTCCGGAAACTTTTCTGTAATCATCATTACAGGTTTACCATTGGTAAATACACGATAGGTACGGGAGAGTAGCTTGTCACTTGCCTCAATATTAAAATACTCCGCTAAACCATGAGCCGATTCTTTAGCAGAATCCAAAATTTCCTTGAAGGTTTCCACCTTTTGCTCTAACCAAATCTTACCAATTGGGGTTTTGGTTTTAAACAATTCATGTCTAAAATGATCATCAAGGCGTTCGGGAACCAGGATGGATTCGGCGTAAATATAGTTTTTGCGACTAATCCGCCCTTGCAGTAAAATTCGTCTATCAATCACGTCCGTTCCCTCCGCTAATTCCATAATCGGCAGTGATTTGGGAATGGGGATAAGATTTTGGGAGAGTTTGACAACCTGGATCTGTTCAAATAAATAGGCTTCCAGAATATCAGTTAACGTGCCATCGGTGGTGAGTAAAATTCGCTGAAACGTACTCAATGTACCGGGATTGATATGGTGGCGCTCTAGAGACTGTTGTAAATCGTCTCGCATTAGGTGTTCGTTCGCTATCAATTGGTTCATGGTCGGTGACGCTCCTGTTTCCCATATCCACTTGGTTGAAGAAAAAACGCTAAAACCGAGGTTTTATACACAGTTAACGTTTTGTTAATCTGGAACTTTATATTTGTTTACAACTGAAATTAATGTAACACTCTTGCGACGATTTGACCACCTAAACATAATCGAATAGAGACGTAGCATGCTACGTCTCTACAGTTGGAGGAGATAGCGGTGTTTGGATTTTCCCCACACCCTACTACAAGAAGGCAGAAGTCCGAAGGCAGAGGGCAGAAGGCGATAAGGAACCTATGGCAGCTGCTTTTAGGCAGTTTGTTCGCTGGTTAGTTATTTCTGCCGCGCTGCACTACACCCAATCTCTATGCACCAACAACCACACCACCATTCGGATGTAGCACTTGACCCGCCATATAAGACGCATCTTGAGACGCCAAGAAAACGAAACTCGGTGCAATCTCCTTGGGTTGTCCTGGACGCTTCATCGGAACTTGTTGACCAAAACCTTCGACTTGCTCACCAGAAAACGCATCGGGAATAAACGGTGTCCAGATTGGACCCGGTGCTACACCATTTACCCGGATTCCTTTCTTAATTAAAGGTTGAGAAATGGAACGAGTAAAGGCAAGGATAGCCCCTTTTGTTGTAGAATAACTGAGCAAAGACGAGTTACCTTTATAGGCATTAATGGATGTCGTATTAATCACAGAACTCCCTGGTTCAAGGTGAGGTAACGCCGCCTTCGTGAAATAGAACATTGAGAAGATATTGGTCGCAAAGGTACTACCTAATCGGGCTGAGTCAATACCCTCAATGCTCTCCTCTAGATATTGCTCCGCTGCATTATTGACCAGAATATCCAGCTTGCCAAATTCATCAATTGTTTTCTGAACCGCTTCCTGGCAGAATTGTTCGTTGCGAATATCGCCAGCAATTAATAAACAACGGCGACCATAAGATTCTACAGCTTTTTTCGTTTCTTGAGCATCTCCATGCTCATCCAAATAAACAACGGCAACATCGGCTCCTTCTTTAGCGTAGAAAACCGCAACAGCGCGACCAATCCCGCTATCGCCGCCAGTAATTAAGGCGACTTTATCCCGTAACTTATCGCTTCCTTTATAGTTCGGATCATCATATTCCGGCTTGGGTGTCATTTCTGACTCTAAGGCGGGTTTTCGCTCTTGGGATTGAGGGGGAATTTGATCCGGTGTAATTGTCATGTTATGGCGCTCCTATTCGTTCGTAGTAGGCACTTTAGTGCCTCAACGGTAAAATTGTGTAATTTATGGGTAGATAGGGCGGGTTTTGTCATTCATTTATGGGTGACAAGTAGTTGAGTGTTTCAACCCGCCCTGACAAGATGAATGCCAAGTGTTAATTGATCACTCAACCAAGGTTATACTCACCTACATTTGGCTTTGTAATTTCTGCTTAGCTTCCTTAAATTGAGTTGCCATTTGTTCCCGTTGTTCTGGCGAAAAGTTTTTCCGCATGGAAGCGAACATCGTGCTTTCTTCTTGACGAGTGTGATCACCGATCATGTCTTTCACCTGCTTCAGGTTAGACTTAAACTCGGATGAAGTAGGATCTAGATTTTTCATCTCATTCAGAATCGTTTCTAACTGCTCCTGCTCATCATAGAGTTCCTGAGTATCACCATCGCCATAAAAGGAACGAATTTGAGGGTATACCGTTTCTTCTTCCGCTTTAGCGTGAACAATTACATCTTTGTAAAGTTGTCCAAAAAACTCCTGGATGCGCTGCGGATTATTGGTTCCCTTAATTTCACCAATTAAGGTTTTGACTTTTTGGTGATCCATGAAAATGACATCCATGATATCCATATCAGACTTATCAGATGTCTGAGTCACAGCACTGCCAATCGCACCCGTCATAGCAGCTACTGCATCTTGAACTCGTCCCCAAACTCCTTGTTCGGGTTCTTCACCTGTCAACTCTTGAGTGCCTAAATATTCCAACATGCCCTTGAGCCTTTCCTGATGCGCCCGGTTTTCAAAGTTGACCGAATTTAGAGGGGAAAGTGCTTCTTCGACATCCGCACCAGCGATTTGAGCTGCCTTATGAACCACAAGTCCCGACATGACTTGACCATGTTTTAGTAGTTCATGCTGAGCCATCTTTTCATAAAGACTGAGTTCAGAGCTTTTCATCATTTGCTCAGCTTGTTCAATCATTTTTTTTACTTTCTCTTTTGGCTCCGATTGAATTCCATACTGAGTAATCGTTGTTTCCAAAACTTTCAGATTGTTCTGGTCATCCTCTAGCATGTCTTCTAAGCGACCAAAAATTTCGTTATTTTTACAGTCGTTGATAAATTGCTGCTCATTAGCAATAATTAACTTCTGAATTGCCCGCATATCGGCAAGTTTTTCAGCAATGGCAGATCGCTTGGCATCAGTAAGGGTAGCAACCATTTTATTTTGTTCTCCTTTTTTCGAGTTGTTTATTAAGTGAGTAGCTTGATGGTGAGAATTGACTCGCCATTCAGATATACATAACCTCGAAAGGTTGAATAGACTTGTTTTTGCCCAAGTCTACTCTGGCGTTTGCTTAAACGCAGCCTATCTTGCTCAACCTCAAGGTTTAGCCTTGAGACTTCTATCTAAATAGCGTAAATACCTATCTACTCAAGTTTTAACCAATGGATCAATTGGCTCATTTCAGATTAGCTCTATTGTCAATAAAGATTAATCTATCTGAGGGTAGACTGATCTCGAATGAAATGGTCAATTGTTTAGCAGAAATTTTTAGGACTATAACCCCTATATTCGGCTCAACTACGTCTATAGGCATAGGTTAAATGACTAGGTCAAAGCTAGGCGTAAGTGAGACTATAAGTAGGTAAACAAAATAAAATGAGATTAGGGAACAGGGAACAGGGAACAGGGAACAGGGAACAGGGAACAGTAAGGGTTTGAGGATGATTTATAAAACTTAATACAGTTCTGTTTTCTTTTGTCCGACTACTTAAAACCTTATTTATTGTAGTGAAGCTCTGTTGTGGGAAATCACCCTAGCTTGATGAAGCATCGCCGCAAGTTCAGCACGGGTAGCTGGTTGATTAGGATTGAGCAAATTTCCCTGAGGATAGCCAGTGACTAAACCCGCTTTTACCGCCGCCGCGACTTTAGCGATCGCATAATCTGGTATTTGATCGCGATCTTCGTATTGTTGTAAGGTTTTGCTGGGTTCAGATGGGGGTTTCAGGTTCAGGGCTGTAGCCAAAGTCACTAACGCTTCTGCACGAGTGACAGGTCGCTGCGGTCGGAATGTATTATTAGGATAGCCTGAGACTATTCTCGCCTTAGCAACATCCTCGATCGCCTCAGCGCCCCAGTAATTTGACGGTAAATCCTTAAACGCGATCGCACGTTGCTTTGGTTTTGGCTCAAATAGCTGCTGTAGCATAGCGGCTAATTCGCCACGGGTAGCAAATCGCTGTGGTTTAAATTCACCCTGGGGAAAACCCACCACAATATCCCGCTGCGCCAAAGCTGCGATCGCTTTTTTCGCCCAAAATTCATCTGGAACATCAGAAAATTCTACCGAGGGAGTTGGTGTCGTCGGCGTTGGAGTTACAGTTGGCTTTACCGTTGGAGTTACCGTTGAGGGTGGGGCTTTCTCCGGCGCTGGAAGTGCTGGATCAGCTTGCATTCTCCCTGACTCCCCTGCACCTTTGCTCCCCTGCACCTCAGCTTCCCGACGAGATATTATCTCAGAATCCGATAACTCAGGAGTCGTCGGCGTGGGTTTAGTTGGCTTTGGGGATTCCGGGGTTGAGTCAGGTTGAGGTGAGGGCGGGGAAAACCCCCAGTCTTGCAGAATTTGCTGCTTTTGTTCTTTACCCATCGCCCAATAAAAAATACCGCCAATTGTTGTCAATGTCACAAGAATCGCAATCCACTCATCCAAATCGAGAGGAGATGGGGGTTCTGGCGGAGAAGAAGGGGACATAGCGATCGCGTGTAGTGAATCTCTAAACTTTTACAGGAGATTAGCGATCGCGTCTGGATAATTCAATTGGAAATCCCTGAACGTTTACACCTGAGACAGGTGACTCCTCTCATCAAGCTGATGAAGCCACTAAAGCAACTAACGCACTCAAGTCCTGCGATCGCACTCTATCTTTATCTAAAATAGGGCTTACAGATGCAGGGAGATGATACCTGATGACAACGGTGACAACTCAGCCTAAAATTACCTGGGAGAAGCTACCCGATGATTTTCCCTTACCCGATGATCCTGTGGATAATATTGATCAGCCGACATTAGCCGCCGCACTCAGCGACAGTTTAGAACAAACCGGGCGATTGCAAGACAATACATTAGTCGCCACGAATTACGGTGTCTGCGCTCGGTTAGAGGGTAAGTTTGTG
>NZ_JAVJUO010000224.1:0-24636 GCF_040220555.1 Coleofasciculus sp. C1-SOL-03 | reverse complement strand
CCATTATCTGCCTACTTCCTGCTTCGTGTTTTTATGTAATCCAAGTCGCTTAAGGGCTTCTCTCAAAGGAATATCGCCAATATGAGTAAATTTAAGCCAATATGACCATATAGTATCATACTGGCTGTCTGTTATCAACCTCCCTAGTTCAATTTATTGATATAATACCTTAAGGATTCTCGTTGAGAGTCACTTGCGGGTGTAGTTCAGTGGTAGAACGTCAGCTTCCCAAGCTGAATGTCGTGGGTTCGAGTCCCATCATCCGCTTTGAACTATGAATTGACTATGATTCTAGTAATCGAGTTGCTCAAATTGCAGCAACTGACCTATTTGCTTAATTGTATGACAACTCTAACCATAGACGCGATCGCACGTTTCCTGAAAACCTGTGAAGCGGTTGATTTGCCTAACGAGTACCCCTCAGTGTCTGATATATTAATGCAATTTGATGCACCCTCAGTGGATCAGCAACGGGATATTCGCTTGTGGGAAGATGCAGAGGGTCAATTAATTGCATTGGCGGGGTTAATGATTCCCACAGTTGGGAAAACCGTTGATGGTTTTCTCTGGTTTCGTGTCCATCCCACGCAACGGGTTGATTCTCTATACAGGAACATTATCGCTTGGGCAGAAGCACGAATGCAGGAATCACTGGAATTATCACCCAGATACCGTTGCAGCCTTTAACCATAAGCTGAAAAATCCCGAATTTCGACCCGACTTGTCTGTGGTTGCGATCGCGCCTGATGGTACTTGGGCGGGTTTTTGCGACGGCTACATCCCCAAAGATGGGAATCAGGGCTGGATTAATCCGGTTGGTACGCGACGCGGTTACCGCAAGCAGGGTGTAGCACGCAGTATGTTACAAGCTGTGATGCAGCAGTTGAAAACCGAGGGAATGGAAACCGCCATGCTGTATGTCGATGCGGAAAACCCTTCCGGGGCGAGGCGGTTATACGAATCAGTGGGTTTCCAGACCACACACACTCAAATCGCTTATGTTAAGGATATTGCAGAATGAGTATTATCACCCGACGTCCCTATCGTGGGGAAATCGACTTAGACGCGATCGCGAATTTGATCAACACCTGTGAAACCGTTGATCAGCTTGAGGAAGGTACATCTGTCACCGAACTCAAGCAATCCTTTGATGACCCCTTTATCGATAAAGAACGAGATCTCTTTCTTTGGCAAGATGCTGATGATCAGCTTATCGGTTTCGGTCGGCTGTGGATTGTTCCTACTGATACAGGGATTGATGGATTTCTGGGGTTTCGGGTTCATCCGACAGCACGAAGCGGTGATGTAGAGGAACAGATTATCACTTGGGCTGAGGAACGCTTACGCCAGGTGAGTCAAGAACGAGGTTTATCGGTAAACGTGCGCTGTGGTTCTCGCGCCGATAAAGCTGACCGGATTACCATTTTAGAACGTTGTGGTTTTAAGCGCGATCGCTATTTCTTCACCATGGCGCGAAGTCTCCAGGAACCTATCCCAGAACCCAAACTTCCAGACGGTTTTACCCTGGGTTACAGCAAAGGAAAAGAAGATGTTGAGGCGTATGTGGAACTGTACAACCAGACGTTTATCGATCACTGGAATCATCATGAGTTAACCGTTGAGCGCATATTACATGAATGGCAAGACCCATACTACAAGCCCGAATTGAGTCTACTTGCAGTGGCTCCAGATGGAACGTATGCTGCGTTCTGCTACTGTCGTGTGAATCCCGAAGAGAATCAACGCAACGGACGTTGTGAAGGCGAGATTGCTGTTCTAGGAACCAGGCGAGGCTTTCGTCAGCAAGGGTTAGGACGAGCGATGTTATTGGCTGGGATGCAACAACTCAAGGCGGCTGGGGTGGAAACTGCCAAACTGGGCGTTGATGCGAAAAACGTGTCAGGGGCGCTGCGGCTTTATGAATCGGTTGGTTTTAGTACCGTAAAGACTCATATTAGCTTGGTTAAAGAGTTGTGAGGTTTGTCATTCGTCATTCGTCATTCGTCCTTTGCTCCCCCATCTTCCCCATCTCCCTCATCTTCCCCACCCCCCTGCATCTTTACTCCAGGAACTCCCCGAAAAAAATTTTTGTCCAGTCTATTGACAAGTCTGTAGTATGTATGTAGTATAAATACATGACAGAGAGATGAGAGTCAAAACTCTCTACCTCAAACGTCCAGTCTGAACCTTGAAAATCGAATAAAACGTCGGGAATTTTCACGAAGGTCAATCAGGATTTTTGTAATCGGAATCGGTTCATTATGCTATTCCTGTATACACCTCTGGTTCGTCATGTTCTCACACCTATTGAGTGGGATACTAAACCGAATCAGCGAAATTCAACCCTATCTATGACGGAAAAAGAACGTTTAGAGTCAAATGATAACAGTCTAAATCAAATGACGGCTCAAATCCGTTATAGCCAAACCGTCTATTCTTTAGAGCGGCGCTTCTTACTCTAAGAACTATCAGTGTTTGTGAACCTAACTCAATGCTGGTCGTTTTAACAAAATGAGGATGTTCGCTCCGCAGATAGATTGATAAACACCAATCAAATCAAGTTCTAGGAGGTGCCAGCATGGTTCACATTCGCTTTGAAGGTCGTTCCTATGATATTCCAGAACGTCAGCTTGGTATTCAAGTAGGGATGAAGGATTCGGTTGTCAAAGAACGGATTGCCCAGTATTTTGAGGTAGGGCGAGATCGCTTAACTGATTATGTTGTCGATCGGCGTCCCAGTGGCGACCTAATCATCCGTCCTGAAGCCGTTTACGGTTAAAGTATTTGCATCAGAAATTAGTGGAATTCGCGCCCTGACTAGAAAAGCATACAAACGGTAGAGCATTCGATTGATAATCGAACTGGCAAAGGTTCAAATCCTTTCTCCCCCACTGTTTGGGGGAGTAGCTCAGAAACACAAACCGCTTTTTGAACTTGCGCGAATTCCCACTCAATACATCGCGAGATTTACGGGGGCGATTGCGCCCCAACTGAAGCAGCTTACAAACTGGTAACATCTGACTTCAACTCAGATTGTAGGTTCGATTCCTGCCCTCTCCGCCTCTGGGAGAGGTGTAAAAAAACAAGCTGCTTTGACTTGCGCGATCGCCCCAATCCACTCAGATTTTGGATGAGTACAAATAACGGTAAGTTTACCAAATTTCCTTCAATCCAACGTCTAAAATATAGCATTCAATATCCCGCGCCCTTACTTGTGAAGCTTACATACTGTTCCGCCTTTTAACGCGGGAGGTTGTGGGTTCAAATCCCACCAGATCCACTTTTAAGGGGTCTGTAGCTCAAGGGTAGAGCGCCAAGTAATATAGCTTTGCTAACTTGCGCGGGATATCTCTTATAGCGCTACGCGCCAGGCAATGGGCAATAGGCAATAGGCAATAGTGAAGAAAAAGGCTTACTCATCAAGGGATTAAGCGATTTAATTTTTTATTCATTTGTCCTAACTAGAGTGCGTAGTGCTATCTTTATTTGCCAGTGTTGAAATTCACTTCGCGCCCCAACCGAAAAAGCTTACATACTAGCCGAATGGAAAAGGCGCTTGATTTAGGCTCAAGATCATGCAGGTTCAAATCCTGCGTATGACTCACGGCTTTTTTAACTTGCGCGAAGTGATTCATCCATTCAATTTTGCCCGAAGAAATAAAGAGCGCTAACGCGCCCAAACTGAAAAAGCTTACATACTAGCTCACTGGTAGAGCAATCGACTGGAAATCGATGTGTCGCGGGTTCGATTCCCGTGTATGAACCAACGGCTTTTTTGACTTGCGCGTTAGCTTTAACATTACGGGGGAAACGCCGATGTTAGTCAAAACCTTTGAAATTTTGGCACAGGTTAAATCGTTCACACTCATTTGAAGATGTCACCTTTGGTTCGGATGTAGGGGCGACCCGCTTGCACTCACTAAAAACTCTGGAAACAGGGCGGGTTTACAAAAGTTACCAGTTTTTGCTTGTATGTTATCGGTAAAACCCGCCCCTACAGATGATCGGGTCGCCCTTTACTCAACCCAATTTTTACTCACAAAAAATGGCAGTTGTCGCCGCGCCCTAACCGGGAAAGCTTACATACTTACCCTGTCACGGTAAACCCAACAGCTTTCTGAACTTGTGCGGCACTATTTTTAGTCAAAGCGTGCGACATTTGCCTCCATTCTTTTCTTAAAGGAGGTTGTCATGAATACCGCAGAACGCGACTTGCGTTTGGAAATGCTCAACAGTCTGTTAACCACCCCTCACCGAGAATTAAATAAAGTTGCAGACTTGCACAAAATGATGGTGGAACTTGACCCCATTTTCTACGGACACCTCGGTGTATGGTATCAGAAAGAAGGGGATGTTCGTGACCACAAAGAAGTCTTTGTCGGAAATCTGTTGACCAGTCAGTTAACGGAACACCGAGAAGCCGGATTCATGTTGCTGCAAACGTTTCCACCTTACCAAGTGGCGCGAATTGTGGACTTCATGAAGCAGCATCAACAGAAGGTTCCTCGTTCCGCCCGAACCGCAGTACGGCGCTATTTGCAAAAGCGGGAAAAGCAGCCCCAATTCTTTGACCGTGCGGCGTTGCGGGGACGCAAGTCCATGAAGCATCTCTACGCTACCTTACACATTAAGCCGAGTGAGCGGGCGAATGCCATCCTGTTTAAGGATGCACCTCCGGAGGATAGTCTGGCGTTTGCGCTGAAGCAGTTAGCAAAAGCAGCAACTCCCACGGAACAAGCACGGCAAATTGTGGCGCATAAGATTCCTTACACGATTGCCATTGGCGCAGTCAAGCAAATTACGCCCACGGTATTAGTCGCCTTGATTAATTCCATGACACCCCAAGAGGTGATTAATAACCTCAAGTCTCTCAAGGCGCGGGGAGCCATGGAACACCCCCAGGTGAAGGCGTTGATTGATGAAAAGTTAACGGCGGCTCAATCGGATAGCCGTGTATCCGCCCTCAAGGGACGAGTTGCGGCTGAAGCAGCGGGGTTAGATCTCGCCACTACCGCTCAGTTAGAGCGCGTTATGGATGAGCAGGTGAAAAAGCGCGGCAAAATCGCCAAATCCACGGCGCTGTTGGTGGATAAGTCGGGTTCCATGTATCAAGCCTTGGAGGTGGGTAAGCACCTGGCTGCGTTGATTTCCGGGATTACGGAAGCGGAGTTGTTTGTCTATGCCTTTGACACGATGCCCTACCCCGTCCAAGCCAACCTGAGTCGTGATACCCGATTGGGCGATATCTTAGCGAATAATCTGCCGCAGGAGCATCTCTACAGCCACTGGGAGCGTGCCTTTGAACACATCCGGGCTGGGGGTGGAACCAGTATCGGCTGTAGCGTTGAGGCGATGTGTCGGCGTAAGCAGTTGGTGGAACAGTTTATCTTGGTGACGGATCAAGGGGAAAACACTGCACCCTATTTTGGTAATGCTTTTGATGCCTATTGTCAAGAGTTGAATGTGCTGCCAAATGTGATCATTGTCAAAGTGGGCGGTTCCTACGACTGGATTGAACAAAAGTTGCGAGAACGGCAAGTGCAGGTGGATACGTTTACCTTTGCGGGTGACTATTACTCATTGCCCAACCTGATTCCGCTTTTGTCTCGTCCTTCCCGGCTGGAGTTGTTGATGGAAATTCTGGAGACTCCGTTGCCTGTAAGGGATGATTAATAGTAGGGTGGGCATTGCCCACCTTACTGGCATGGCACAGCTACAATAGTGCGGTATATTTGATAGGGTTTCTGGGCGCAAGCCTTGCGCCCCTACAAGGAATCATGGCTCCAAAAAGTAAACAATCGGCGGTGTAAGCACCATTATTTAGGGCTTGCTGCATGAGTGTGGAAGATAGACAAGATTTGGGTTTCAAGCCATTTTTCCACCCAACAAGTGCTTTCAATTTTTACACGACTACCCTAAAAAACCTGGGATTGAAAGCTGACCTAAGTGGAATGTCACTGACTTAAAGCTGGTGGGCAATGCCCACCCTACGGTATATCAAGGGTTTTGGCGATCTCATAATGCTTATTGAGCGTGCCATTCGACCTAAGTGCCAAATTTTCCCTCAACCTCGAGCGCAGTCGAGATGTTGAAACTGTTGCCTATTGCCTGTTGCCTATTGCCTCTCCCCACCACAAGACTTATTCAGCGACCACTATTTATGACTCTGACAAAAGCCCAACCTCAAACCCAATCCGTGGTACTCACGGCTTATGACTTGTGGAAATCTTATGGTTCCAATCATGTTGTGCAAGGTGTTAATTTTACGCTGAATTCTGGAGAAATTTTGGGTCTGCTTGGTCCCAATGGTGCTGGGAAAACTACTACAGTGGGAATGCTGTATGGTGCAGTAATTCCCAGTCGGGGTTTTGTTCAACTTGGACAGCATCAAATCCAATCTCAGGGACGTTTGGCGCGTTCCTCGATGGGAATTGTGACTCAAGACGATAATCTAGACCCCGATTTTAGTGTTTTCGATAACTTGATTTTCTTTGCCCATCATTATCGGATTGTCGGCAAAACTGCCCGAAAACGGGCAGGGGAGTTACTGGCACAAGTAGGGTTGCAAGATTATGCTAAACATCGGGTGGATCAACTGTCTGGCGGGATGAAGCGGCGTCTGGTATTGGCACGGGCGTTGATAAATCAGCCACAAGTGGTGTTTCTGGATGAACCAACAACTGGACTTGATCCCCATGCACGACAAGATTTTTGGAAGCTAGTCAGTCAGCTTAAGCAAAAGGGCTGTGGGGTGTTGTTGACAACCCACTATATGGATGAAGCGCAACGATTGTGCGATCGCCTTATTTTACTCCAACAGGGTAAAATGATTGACCAAGGCACACCTGAGGAATTGATTGAGCGTACTGTTGGCACAGAGGTGGTAGAAATTGAGGGCATTTCCGCAGAAATCCTCCACCAACTTGCCCATCAGTATCAAACTTGGTATTGCTCTTTTGGCAATGGTTTTTTGATTGGCTTACCAGCAGACAATCCCCACCCTCTGTGGGACTATCTGAGTGATACCCATCCTGTTAGCTTAACCCGTCGCCATACCAATTTAGACGATGTATTTTTGCGCCTGACAGGTACGTCACTTGACTAATTTGTCATTTGTCCTTCGTCATTTGTCATTTGTAAAAAAATTATCGCATTGAGTCGGGGCGAGTTTATTAACATCTGGGTGGCAACAATTGACCAAATTAACATCCCACTTTTCTTGTTCATCGTCCCTATGTTTACCTTCTGTGGAACCTACTTTCCCCGTGAAACGTTACCGCCTATACTGGGGACGATCGCCAATCTATTGCCCCTGGCTGCTTTGGTTGACCTATTGCGTTGGTCTCTAGGGTTACCAAAATTTTGGTTGGTGGAGTTAATTGGGCTGGTTCTAGGGATCGCTATTTTTTCTGGGTTAGCTTGGCGACAGATTTATCCCCAGTTGTTTCGTTGAATCAAAATAAGGGGACGACATTGCTGTGACCCTACCTCATTGGATACCATTGTGTGGCGACTCGAAGGGGAAACGGTGACCTATTGGACACCTGTAAGCCTTGCTGGGTATTTAGTGTAGCGATTGGATCAGGGCAAATACAGCCGCATTTCCCTTCAGCCGTCCCGATTTAAAACTCAACAACCTTATCATCCGGACTGCAAGCAAGTTAGGATGGATAACAAAGATGTGCAACAGGAGCGTGCTGGCATAGCCTGTGTTAGAGTGAGCGTAATTCCTTTGCAGTCGTTTTCCTCCAGCTTGTGAAAGGATTATGGTAATTACAAAACGTAGCCTCGTGGTCGGGGCGACCGCAGTAGTCTTAACAACGGTTGCAGTTACAGGGGCTGGTCTGCATTTATCTCAAAGTCAGGCTTTCTTTCAGGAAAGCCCCAAAGAGCTAGTCGATGAAGTCTGGCAAATTATTGATCGCCAATATGTAGATGCTACCTTCAACCAGGTGGATTGGCGATCCATTCGGAATGAGTATTTAAACCGTGAGTATTCTGACAAGCAGGACGCTTACGAAGCCATTCGGGAAATGCTCGAGACGCTGGACGATCCCTATACCCGATTCATGGACCCCGAAGAGTTCAAAAACATGCAAATTGATACCTCTGGGGAATTAACGGGTGTGGGAATTCAAATCGCCCAGGATGAGGACACGAAAAAGTTGGTGGTGATTTCGCCAATTGAGGATACACCAGCGTTTAAGGCAGGTATTCTCGCCAAGGATATTATCGTTAAGATTGATGGTCAGAGTACCGAAGGCATGGATGTTAATGACGCCGTGCAACTGATTCGCGGCAAACCGGGTACTGAGGTGACGCTTACCATTCAACGCGACGAGGAGGAAATCGACTATACAATCACACGGGCGCGGATTGAAATTCATCCAGTACGCTACAGTTATCGGAGTACCCCCACGGGTGGGATTGGTTATATTCGCCTAAATCAGTTTAGCGCGATCGCAGCCGAGGAAATGCGCGAGGCGATTAAGGATTTAGAGACACAGGATGTTAATGGCTACATCTTAGATTTGCGCTCTAATCCGGGCGGATTACTCTACTCCAGTATTGAGATTGCCCGTATGTGGCTGGATAAAGGCAAGATTGTGTCTACGGTGAACCGTCAGGGTAGCTCAAATGAAGAAATTGTTAGAAGAAATCGAGCCTTGACCGATAAACCATTAGTTGTCTTAGTCGATGGCGGTTCAGCTAGTGCGAGTGAGATTCTTTCAGGTGCTTTGCAGGATAACGAACGAGCCACGTTAGTCGGAACTCAGACCTTTGGCAAGGGTTTGGTACAATCGGTACGCGGACTCGGAGATGGTTCGGGTTTGGCGGTGACCATTGCTAAGTATTTGACGCCCAGTGGTCGCGATATTAATAAGGAAGGGATTCCACCGGATATTGTCATCGAACTGACTGAGGAACAGCGCAAGGAATTACAGAAGGATCGGACTAAAATTGGTACGCCAGACGATCCCCAATATGTAAAAGCCCTAGACGTTCTCAACCAGGCAATTGCCGAACAACCCAATGATCGGGCATCAGTTCAGTCTCCATAGGTAGCAGTCATATAGCACTACAGCGATAGGTTAGGGCATCACTTGGGTTCAATCGGGAACAGGGAACAGGGAACAGTAAAGAATGCCCTCTCCCTGCCAAGGTAGCTGCTATAAGTGGCTGATGTCCTGGCAATTTCTAAATGGTCTATGTTTTTAACTTCTATTGTTGTTAATGTAGACAAGGTTAATATCTCTTTTCAATACTTCTGGCGATCGCAAACTGTAGTGACTCGACTGATTTTAACCCTGATCCTGGAAAAAGGTATCGGGATCAATACCTGATTCTCGCAGTCGCTCCATCAAAGCATCTAACCGAGCTTGTGTGGCTTCGGCTCGTTGTCTTTCCTGTTCAGCTCGTTGTCTTTCCTGTTCAGCTCGTTGTCTTTCTTGTTCAGCTTGTTGTCTCTGTTGTTCGGCTTCCGTCAGAATCCAGTTTCCTTGAGCATCATACCAACGCAACCAGAGGCGATTAATTCCTTGAAACTCTCCCTGCCATAATCCCAAACCTAAGTCTAACTCACTCATCCATACTCGCCCATCGTGTACCTCTAACTCTTGATAATGCGCTCCATTCAGTTTAAACACTCGTAGCTGATCGGTGTAACGACTGAATACGACATAGTAAGGAATCTGTAGAATCTGCTCGTAAACCTGCCATTTTCGCGGCGGTTTATCTTCAGTGGGAGGCTGACTCTCTTGCCCATTTCCTCGACCTTGTTCCGGCTCAGAGTCTGGCGCTGGGATTATCTGTTCTCCTAAGTCTTCCCTCTCGGTTCCAGGGGAGAGCAATTCCACGACAACAAACGGATTGACGCCCTCCTGCCAAACCACGTAAGACAGGCGCATATCCACATCATTATACAGTCGCGGCACGCCGACAACCCCAAACCAATCTGGACGTTTATGCCACAGAGGATGACGCACATCATAGTAAAGGTTCAAGTCGCTGGCATAAAAGATCTGTGAAAGGGGATAGTGGGGAGGGCAAAATGTCAAGCTCAATAATTGCGCTTGCCAATCATGGAATTCGTCAGGCAAACCCGGTTCCTCTGGATATTCACTCGGAAGATCATACATCGTCGGTAGCGTTTCTTTGGGTGAACCCTGTGGATCGGTTTGAGGAACGGGATAGTTGAATGAAACCATGGACGGGAATTGTTAAGAAAACTGGCTTTATCCTAACAATCCCTACTTATGAATAAGGGCGGGTTTTGTTGTTGAGTTATGGGTAACAAGCTAGCGCTAGTTCCTAAACCCGCCCCTACAGTGGCTGGCGTTTGTCCCAACAATTAACCCTTCAACTACGCTTAGGGCATGGTTTTTACGTCTTGCGATCGCTATTCAATACACCAACTGATACCAAATCCGAGGAACGCTACTCCTGTTATAACCCAGTCCGCACAGGCGGACTTTGGCAAGTGTAGCCGCGATTTCAATCGCCTCCTCTTGCTAGATGTGCCATGAACCCTCTATCCCTATATAATTGGCTCATAAGAATTAACAAAACTTAAGGCGGAATCGGAGAAATAGATGGCACTGATCACCACCGGAAAGACGTTTATTCGGGATTTAGAACAGTCCGGCACATTGGCATTGTACGCTCCCTTAGAAGGAGGATTTGAAGGACGTTATCGGCGACGACTGCGGGCGGCGGGTTATACGACGATTTCCCTCTCAGCGAAGGGATTGGGCGATCCAGCCGCTTATCTGACAAGGGTTCACGGTGTTCGTCCGCCGCATTTGGGGAAGAAAACCATCGGTCAAAGCGCTGCGGTGGGTGAGGTTTACTTTATCCCGCCTATCCTGACGTATCAGTTGGAAACGCTACCCCCTAAGTCGAAAGGGATGGTTTTGTGGCTAATTGAGGGCAGTAGTCTGTCGCGCCAAGAACTTGAATATTTCATCGCATTACCTAAACAGGAGAAGCGGGTGAAAGTGGCAATTGAAATGGGAGGCGATCGCTATTTCCGTTGGCAGCCGCTTCAGGAAACGTTATCTGAGTTGGCATCCTAATCCTGTAGAGACGTTGCATGCAACGTCTCTACAATGCCAGCAGTTTGCACCAAAACGTTAAACGTTTTCCGTAAAACCCGCCCCTACAGCCCTGCTCACCAACTGTCGCCACCGTAAACTTGGCGATCGCCTAATGGTGGGTTTGATACCCTTGAGAAGGACTGTAGTAGATTTGGGAACGTTTTTATGCTAGAGAAACGAGATTATACCTTAATCATTGATAAAAGCGGCAGTATGTCAATTCGGGATCAGTATTCTGGCAAAAGCCGCTGGGATGTTATGCAAGAGTCTACTCTGGCTTTAGCGAATAAATGTGAAGAATTTGATCCTGATGGCATTACCATTTACCTATTTTCGGGTCGCTTCAGACGCTATGATGGCGTGACAGCTAATAAAGTCATGCAGGTATTCCAGGAAAATGAGCCATCAGGACGCACAGACTTGGCATCTGTCTTAGAAGATGCCCTCAATAACTATTTTCAGCGCAAGACTAGCGGTCAGACAAAGTTGAATGGTGAAACCCTACTGGTGGTTACGGATGGGGAACCCGATGACCGCAAAGCCGTGATGAAGGTGATTATCGAAGCGTCACGCCGAATTGAAAAGGATGAAGAGTTAGCGATTTCTTTTATCCAAATTGGCAGTGATCCTCAAGCCACGAAGTTCCTCAAGATTCTGGATGATGAACTGCAAGGTGCGGGTGCGAAGTTTGACATTGTAGATACGGTCACGATTGAGGATATGGAGGACATGACCTTAACGGACGTGTTGCTCAATGCTGTAATTGATTAGATAACCAAGTGAGCGTGTGTTGTAGAACACAGGGGGTGCATTTACCTCATCTGTGAGTATTATGCTGTTTGGGTTTAGTATCCGATCCTTACCTCAGGCGATCGCTCTGAGCAGAGATCAAGGGATTCGGTGTCAGAATTGGTATAGCCAAGCTGATTAAAATAGAAGATATAGAGGACATGACCGTTTGAGGATATGTCCTTAATTGTAACTGTTGATAAAAAAATCTCTCCTAACTGAGAGTCTAGTCTTATGGCAGAATCCCCCGATGACTTATTAGCCCAAATTAAAGCCGAATATCAAGAAAAAGACCAGGGAAAACCCCCGGAGAAAAAACCTCTGTTGGATGAGGACGACTTGAAATCACCTAGAACGAATTCGTCAACCTATCAACCTATTTCCTCGTCCCAATCTTCGCGATCGCCTGTAGAAGATGCTATGCTTTCAGAACTGAAGGCTGAGTTTGAGGAGCAAGAACACGAAGCCGAACGAAAACGGCAGCAGCAACGGCAAGAAGAAGAACTCAAGGCAAAACAGCGAGAACAACGCAAACGGGACGCTCTGAAGCAACAAGCCCAAGAGTGGTTAAATAATTTGAAGCCACATTCTGATGAGGGGCTTTGGTTTGAAGAGTTTTCCTATAGCTATTCTTCCAAACTGGAAGCTGCGATGGATTATCTGCAAGCACTGCGGGAAACGCCGTGATTGTAGAGACGTTGCATGCAACGTCTCTACAATCTTAATTTAGAGGCGGGTGTATGGGTAGTTCGATGATAAATTCTGTTCCTTGACCGGGTTCAGACTGATAACTAAGTTTACCGCCGTGTTTTTCCACAATAATCGCATGGGCGATTGATAACCCTAAACCTGTGCCGACGCCCACAGGCTTAGTGGTAAAGAACGGATCTAATATGTGCTTTTGTAATGTTTTTGGAATACCAATGCCATTGTCAGCAATACGAATAATTAAAGAAGCAGAATTTCTATCATTTTCGTCTGCTGCATTTCCTCCGTTCTCTGCCTTGTTTTCGTGACTCTGTAGGTCTTCAACTGGAGTAGATAGACAATGATGATCTGGAGTGATAACGCTAGTAGAAATGGTGATCGTTTGGTTCCCATCCAAGTGTTGATAATGTTTTTTCTTCTGTTCCAAGGCGTCAATGGCATTATTGAGTAAATTCATAAACACCTGATTAAGCTGACTGGGATAACAGTGAATCTGAGGAAGTTGACCATAATCTTTGATGATCTGTATTTCTTTGGGAAAGATGGTCTTTTTTAATCGATGCTGTAAAATAAGCAGCGTGCTATCGATCCCTTCATGAATATTCACCAACTTCTGTTCTGCTTCATCTAAACGCGAGAAGTTGCGTAAAGACAGAATAATTTCCCGGATACGTTCTGCTCCATCTTGCATGGAATTGAGCAGGTTAGGAAAGTCTGATTTTAAGAAATTCAGATCCATCCTCTCAATCTGCTCGTGGATTTCGGGTACAGGTTCTGGATAGTGTTTGCCATAGAGTTCGAGCAAATTGAACAGCTCTAGGGTATAGTCGTGAGCATAAGTAATATTGCCATAGATAAAGCTAATTGGATTATTAATTTCATGGGCGATACCCGCCATCATTTGACCCAAACTGATCATTTTTTCATTTTGAACCAGTTGAGCTTGAGTGTTTTTTAGTTGGCGTAACACTTGCTTGAGTTTTTTGTTTTTAAGTTTTAATCGACCTTCCGACTGGCGCAAGGCTTCTCTGATTTGCTTCTGCTCATTAATATCACGACCTTCGGGAATCAAGAGTACAACTTGTCCGGTTTCATCAGTCACGGGTTTAAGAGAAAAATCAATCGTGATTACCTGGTTATTCGCGCCAACAACCTCCACTTCATAGCGCACAAATTCACCCGCCGCCGCCGCCGCGATCGCATGTTTTAATTGTTCCTGGATTTCTGATGAATGACTCCACCATCGGGTTTGCCAAAAGGGACGCCCCGCCACGTCTTCACGCCGCAATCCGCCAAAATTTAACACGGTTTGATTGGCTTCTAACACCGTACCATCGGGTTTAAGCAGACCAATAAATTGAAACGTTGCATCAAAAATAGCCCGGAATCGCCGTTCACTCTCTCGCAATGCATTTTCCGCCTGTTGGCGTTGCGTGGATTCCTCATGGGTATCGCTAATATCGGTAATCATCCTCAACACACCGACAAACTCACCCTGAGCGTTTAAAATAGGCGTAGCAGACACAATTGCCCATAATTCTGAGCCATCTTTACGGCGAAACTTAAACGGGTGGCGCTCGTGGATACCGTGACGACGACGCAAGACATAGGTTGAATAAAGAGGGCGACTTTCTGCATCCATGAAATCAAAGAGCGATCGCCCGATCATTTCTTCGACGCTATAACCCAGCATTTCCGCCATACGAGAATTAGCAAAAACGGTTTGGCTGTTCACATCAAACATCCAAACTCCCTCTGACGCCGTTTCCACCATCAGGTGATAAAGTGCATCAGATTCCTGAATAGTTTCTGACGGTTGTACCGTGTGGCTAATGTGACCCTCAGGTTGACGCTGGCTAATATCCAGGATGATTCCATCCAGCCAAAGAAGTTGTCCAGTTTCGTCAAAAATTCCCTGTCCTTTGTCACAAATCCAAATAATATGTCCATCTGATCGCACAATCCGATACTCCAACCAATAAGGCTGTTGAGTAGTTAGCTGTTTTTCGAGAGCTTGTTCAATAATTGGTTTATCATCAGGATGAATAATACTGATTAAAGACCGTTCTCGATTTTTAATAAAATCACTGGCTGGATAACCGCAAATATCCTGGATAGCTGGAGTAATAAACCGTGTTGTCCACTGGGAATCCCAAGCGCGGCGGTAAATCGCACCGGGAATATTTGCCACCAGATGACTCAAACCTGTTCCATTGGGTTCTGATCCCTGGAGGTTGGGGTGATTGAGTTCCGTTAAATCGAGAAATGTTGGTTGTTCTACCATTGTTGTTGCTAGACTTTAGGACGTGATTCAACTCAGTAAGAGTGATGAGTGACGTTAACCGGATGGAGAATTACTCTAAAAAAACTTACTTTTTAGCACAAAACCTGGATCATTATCAAGTTGCATGGAACCAGAGCTAATCTTTTTCCGAGTGCAGCGTGGCGGAAATAAGTATCTAGTTAAAAAAGGTGCAACAGCTTACTGTATAAGGGTTCTTCCCTCCTGTCTTATGCCTGCTTGCACTAGCAACATATTGCCGATGAAAAATGTCAATGTTTTCGGTTGAATTCAGGAACATCGGCAGAGTCTTCTCATTCCCCTTGGGTATTCCCGCAGGATAGAGTAACCCCATTTATCGGGTTAGCTTAGAGATTTGATGCAATCCTGATCGACGCCGACACACTCCTGGCTGTGCTGTTGTCCTGGCTAACACCATTTAAATGAAACGGCTAACCAACTTTGTCCCTGTAGGCACAACTCATCCGTTATCCTTCCCCCTCCAGTCTTAACCAACAATTTTCGGTCTTGTGGTGGCAGCTAAAAGGATCTGTTGATATTACTATTATGGATGATATTTAGCTACTCTTTCATCAGGAATTACTATTCTTTCAATAATTGAAATGTATAAAACAGCCGTAACTTACAAAGAAAGCATAATCGGAGACTGAAATAGAGGAAACCTATTTATTCCATTCTTCGCGCATTTGGAGCAAATTTTCACGGATAGTAATTGTTGTGGGATGGTCATCACCCAGCAGGTGTTTACATAGTTCTAAGGCTTGCAGATACAACGGTTCGGCTTCACTATACCTTTCCTGTGAATAGTAGAGTAAAGCCAGATTGTTCAGACTGTTTACCACATAGGGATGGTCATTACCCAGCAGGCATTTATTCAACTCTAAGGCTTGCAGATACAAAGATTCTGCTTCATCATACCTTCCTTGTGAATAGGAGATATATGCCAGATTGTTCAGACTGGTTGCCACATAGGGATGATTATCTCCCAGCAGGCGTTTATATAACTCTAAAGCTTGCAGATACAAAGGTTCAGCTTCTGAATACCTTCCCTGTGATGAGTAGAGATTAGCCAAATTATTCAAACTGGTTGCCACATGGGAATGGTCATTTCCCAACAGGCGTTTATATGACTCTAACGCTTGCAGATACAAAGGTTCAGCTTCTGAATACCTTCCCTGTGATGAGTAGATATATGCCAGATTGTTCAGACTGGTTGCCATATCGGGGTGGTCATCTCCCAACAGGCGTTTATATAACTTTAAGGCTTGTTGATACAAAGGTTCAGCTTCGTCATACCTTCCCTGTGAATAGTAAAGATTACCCAGACTGTTCAGACTAGCTGCTACATCAAGATGGTCATCTCCCAGCAGGTGTTTATTCAACTCTAAGGCTTGCACAAACAAAGGTTCGGCTTCATCATACCTTTCCTGTGATGAGTAGAGTAGAGCCAGAGTGTTCAGACTGCGTGCCACATCGGGATGGTCATCTCCCAGCAAACGTTTATTCAACTCTAAGACTTGCAGATACAAAGGTTCAGCTTCACTATACCGTCCCTGTGATGAATAGAGTCCTGCCAAATTGTTCAAACTTTCTGCGACATGAGGATGGTCATCAGCCAGCAGGCGTTTTCTCAACTCTAAAGCTTGCTTAAACAAAGGTTCAGCTTCTGAATACCTTCCCTGTAAATAGTAGAGTAGAGCCAGATTGTTCAGACTGGTTGCCACATCGGGATGGTCATCTCCCAGTAGGCGTTTATATAACTCTAAGGCTTGTAGATACAAAAGTTCGGCTTTTTCGTACCTTCCCTGTGATGAATAGAGATATGCCAGATTATTCAGACTGGCTGCGACATGAGGATGGTTATCTCCCAGCAGGCTTTTTATCAATTCTAAGGCTTGCAGAAACAAAGGTTCAGCTTTTTCATACCTTCCCTGTGATGAGTAGAGATTTGCCAGATTGTTCAGACTGCTTGCCACATCGGGATGGTCATCTCCCAGCAGACGTTTATATAACTCTAAGGCTTGCAGAAACAAAGGTTCGGCTTTTTTATACCTTCCCTGTAAATAGTAGAGATATGCCAGATTGTTGAGACTGGTTGCTACATCAGGATGGTCATCACCCAGCAGGCGTTTTCTTAACTCTAAGGCTTGCAGATATAAAGGTTCGGCTTCACTATACCTTCCCTGTGATCTGTAGAGATTACCCAGACTGTTTAGACTGGCTGCCACATGGGGATGGTCATCTCCCAGCAAGCGTTTTGTCAACTCTAAGGCTTGCAAATACAAAGGTTCGGCTTCACTATACCTTCCCTGTGAATCGTAGAGTCCCGCCAAATTATTCAGACTCATTGCCACATCAGGATGGTCATCTCCCAACAGGCGTTTATATAACTCTAAAGCTTGCAGATGCAACAGTTCAGCTTCTGAATACCTTCCCTGTAAATAGTAGAGATATGCCAAATTATTCAGACTCATTGCCACATCAGGATGGTCATCACCCAGCAGGCGTTTTCTCAACTCTAAGGCTTGCAGATGCAACAGTTCGGCTTCTGAATACCTTCCTTGTGAAGAGTAGAGATTAGCAAGATTGTTTAAACTGGTTGCCACGAATGGATGGTCATCTCCCAGCAAGTATTTTCTCAACTCTAAGGCTTGCAGATACAAAGGTTCAGCTTCTGAATACCTTCCTTGAAAATAGTAGAGTAGAGCCAGATTGTTCAGACTGGTTGCCACATCGGGATGGTCATCTCCCAGCAGGTGTTTTCTCAACTCTAAGGCTTGCAGAAACAAAGGTTCAGCTTCTGAATACCTTCCCTGTGATCTGTAGAGATTAGCCAGAAGATTCAGACTGGCTGCCACATCGGGATGGTCATCTCCCAGCCAACGTTTATTCAACTCTAAGGCTTGCAAATGCAAAGGTTCAGCTTCTGAATACCTTCCCTGTAATTCGTAGAGTCCTGCCAGATTGCCCAGACTGGTTGCCATGAATGGATGGTTATCTCCTAGCAGACGTTCATATAACTCTAAGGCTTGCAGAAACAAAGGTTCAGCTTCTGAATACCTTCCCTGTGAATGGTAGAGTAGAGCCAGATTGTTCAGACTGGTTGCCACGAATGGGTGGTTATTTCCCAGCAGGCGTTTTCTCAACTCTAAAGCTTGCAAAAACAAAGGTTCAGCTTCTGAATACCTTCCTTGAAAATAGTAGAGTTCTGCCAGATTGTTGAGACTGCTTGCCACATCGGGATGGTCATCTCCTAAACGCTTTCTCGTTGCTGATAAGCACTGCTTAAACCAGGGTAAAGCTTGTTTGTAGAGTCCTTGACCTTGATAAAATCGACCTAAGCCAACAAAGGGACAGGTTAAATCCTCATCACTTAACCAATCCTTCTGAGTCGTTGCGGCTTCTGCTAGGTGCGGAATCATTGGGGTGGCGATGACAATATCATCTTTAGTTGACACCCTAGGAATCTGCTTTGCTGCCATGACCATCCCCTGGCAAAACCTTTGTTTAAGTTCTGATGCTTCAGTGAATTCCTTGAACTTCTCTTTCAAGAATTCCCTAATCAGTTGGTGCAGTTGATAACTCTCTTTATCTACCCGTTTCAATAAGCTCAAATTCACCAATTCATCATCCCTAATATCCTCTAACTCTTCTACATCTTGGTCTGACCAACATTGTTCCACCCATGTCCAAGGAATGGGAGCCAGGGCAAATAAACTCAAAAAACAAGCTAACTTTTGAGCCTCTTGACTCAGTTCTTGCCAACTCAACTCAAATGCCGCTTCGACGCCTAATTTTGCGGTCATGTCTGGGTCAGGATTGTTTAGAGAACGGTGCTTTAACCCCAAACGCTGAGACATTTTCTCTAATGATAAATCAGGCTTACGCTGTAAATATCGCCCCACTAATTCCAATCCCAAGGGTAAATAGCCTAAGTCTTGACATAGACGTTTTACCTGTTCCGGTTCTGCCTCAATCCGTTCAGATCCAATTAATGAAACTAACAGGGCAATCGCGGCTTCTTCGGTAAGTACATCCAGAGGTTTCATTTGAAAAGATGCCCCTAACCTTTGCAACCTGGTAGTAATCAACACCTTAAACCGCGATTCGGCAGGTGGTAAATAGGGTTTTATCTGGCGATAATTTCGCACATCATCGAAAATAAATAGAACATCCCCTAAACGCCAATATCGCCAGCAGTAAGCCACCTGTTCTGTTAAGTCTAATCCATCGGGTAACTGTACATCTAATTGAGTTCTGGCAAAACTAACAATCTGAGTTCCTACAACAGATTCCCCCGCCTGTATCCAGCACAAACCACCGGGATAAGTTCCCTGTTTGCGGTGATGTAGAGCATACTGTAGGGCTAATTCGGTTTTACCTACCCCTCCCATCCCAGCTACAGCACAAATCGCGATGCGCTCCGTTTGCTGTAATTGTTGATGTAATTGTTTGAGGACATCAGAGCGTCCCACAAATTTAACGACACCGCTATGCTTTAAATTATGGGGTATTTGAAGAGTAGACACCTGATTTAGACCCACTGACCTGGTGTCAGATGACAGTGGGTTTATTAAGGGTTTTGAGAACTCTCGGTGACGGCTGTTTTTATCTCCTTGCAAATTTTAACTAATGCTTTATTTAAGTCAGCAGGATTGAGAGTATCTAAAGGTTGCTTGGGATTGTATACCGCTTGATACTCTCCAATCTCGGTTTCATCGTATAAACAATAAGTGATGGGTATCCAAATAATTTTCACCCCTTCCTTGCGAGCCGCATCGAGTAAAGGGGGTAATTCATGGTCAGCGATAAAGTCAGAGGCGAGGAAATCCGGACTCACCATTAAAACCGCTACACTCGCCCTAGCTAAAGCCTGTTCAATTTCTTCTTTCCACTTCGCACCTGCTTGGATTTTTGTATCATCCCACACGAAAATTTTTTGGTTCCGGATCATCGGTTTTAGCATCGTCCGGAGTTTGTCTAACCAGACTTTATCCTTGTGGCTATAACTGATAAAAACTTGTTCGCGTTCCATCGGCTGATTGGCTTGAATTGGGGGTGGTTAAATGGTTAAGCTGTTATGCGTTTAAATTGGGAATGAGTAGCGAGCAAGATGCTCGCACTACTTGATGGGCGCACGCCATGCGCTCCTACAATTCTAATCTACCCATTAGCGAAGCATCCTCTGGTCTCCCCCTTTTTAAGGGGGACGGAAGGGGGATCTAATAGTGGGACGGGTGAGGGGTTTCTTCTCATTCCCCACCTACTTAGAGGTTGCTGAATAAGTTTTGTGGTGGGGATCGGGAATAGGGAATAGGGAATAGGCAATGGTTTCAACCCTCTGTCTGCCTGAAAATTCGGCGCTGAGGTCGGCAAAAATTCCAGAGTTTTGACGGTTATAGTGTAAAAACCTTGCACTTGTTGGGTCAGAAAATGGCTTGAAATCCTTACCTGGCGTACCTTCCACACTCATACAGCAAGCCCTACTTACTTAATTCCCCCGGAAGGCTAAAGCTTGTGGGCAATAACTTGTTTAGTCACTCGAATCAAATGATAGGCTCCTTTGTTATCAATGATGGTATATTCACTCGGTTTGAGCCATTCTTCTTTAAGTCGATTAAATCGCTTAGACTCAATTAAAACCAGAGTTGAAGGAGGATTAGGTTCAATTTTAGCGATGTCCTCAATGTAGGCAATGAACTTATGTTCTTCATCAAAATAATTAACCGATCGCTCGGCATAAAATACGACACTAGGCTTTTCAAACCCCATCATCACTAACTCTTCTGACGGTTGGTTCACCTCAGCCGCGATCGCAGATAATTCTCGTAGGGGAAGCTGACGTTCCTGATCCAACAAAAAAGCAGCCGGGGAAACCACGAGGATAATAAACGCCACAAACGCCACCAAATTAATCGTTCCTAACCAACGCCACCCTCGACGACTACATAAGGCAATCACCGCCGCTACCGCCGCCATTCCCCAGAGGATACCTCCTCGTAGCGGTAATCCTGAGGCTTGCAAGGTTTCCGATAAGTCCAGCGCCGCCGGATCATAGCCAATGAAATTAGGACTATACCAAATTGCCCCAGCGATGACACCAAGAAGAATCAGATTAAATCCAGCACTCAACCGTAACCCCAAGAGACGCTGAGGACGGGGATAGGTGAGTAAATCACTTGCCAATAATGCTACCAAAATTGCCGCCGCAGGCATTAACGGTAAAACATAACTGGGAAGTTTGGTGACAGCAATCGTAAAGAAGCCAAACACCCCTGCAAACCAACACAGGGCAAATAAACCCAACTGACTCGCACGAGGGGACGAACGCCATTTTTTAACCTGCCAAAACCGTAATCGGGCGATCGCTAAAGGCAAATAACAAGACCAAGGGGCAAACCCGACTAACACAACCAGAAAATAGAAATACCACGGCGCCCAATGGTGATTCACCACCCCGACAAAGCGTTCAATATTGTGATAGCCAAAAAACTTTTCGATATAATCTTCGCCATTCGCCAAGGTAACTAACACATACCAGGGAATTGCCAGGACAGCAATAATACCCAATCCCCAAAACAGGCGCATTTCCCGCACCACCTGCCAAAACTTCCCCAGATATAACAAAAATGCGCCAATAATTAATCCAGGGAGGACAAATCCCACCGGTCCTTTGGCAAGAATCGCTAAGGCAATTAAGATATAAAATGCCAAATACCAACCCGACGCAAACCCTAAAATGGGTTTTCCCTTTCTACGGTGTCGGCTATCTTGCGCCCCCGCTTCCTGTCTCCCGGTTTCCCCTTGCACATAGCCAATAAAGAACGATAAAAGAGCCGTTCCCATACAGCCAGAGAGTAGCATATCCGAAACCCCAGTCCGCGCCCAAACCAAAGTTATCGGATTCAATGCAATCAATGTCGCCCCAATTCCCGCCGATAACCAGCGCTGGCGTTCTGGATTGACGAGTTTTGAGGTGTGTTCTAATTCAGAGGAATTTTCATCAACCAGGGTACGGGGACGGGAAATACCAAAATAGCGTAGCGTATAAAAGCCGAAAACCGTTAGCGCGATCGCACTAATCGCTGAGGGAAGTCGCACCGCCCATTCATTCACGCCGATGAGGTGATAGCCAATCGCCATCAACCAGTAGACTAAGGGCGGTTTATCGAATCGAGTCTCCTCGTTAAAATACGGCGTAATCCAGTCTCCTGTCACCGTCATCTGGCGGGCGGCTTCCGCAAATAACGGTTCTGTTTCATCCACCAACCCCGTACTGCCTAAGTGCCATAAAAACGCCACCCAGCAGATCACAGCTAACCCTAAAACCGAGTACATCCACAAACGAGTTGGATGCTTTTCCCAAACATTCCACCACTTTGTCACTGGTTGAGCGATCCTATCCTTAGATTCAACTTCCACTACTTTGTCACGAAAGGGTAACATTAACTCTCAACGTCTCCAACTTAATTTAGCCAGAAGCGCGATCGCAATATACCCCTTCCCTGACTGGGACAACCCCGTCAAGTTCCTTGTCCAACAGTGTAGAGACGCGCCCTGGCGCGTCTCTACTGGTTTCGTAGTAGGCACGAAGCGTGCCAGAAGCGAAGACAGCGCTGACTACAAACCTAATACGGTTGTAAGACTAACTCCCATTCGCCTGTCTTTTTATTCCAGACGGGTACAGGCGTCTCCCCAATCACATAAGGTCCCCAATACAAACGAGAACCATCTTGAGCAAATGCCACAACAATATCTCCGTTTCCCAAAATCAGATCATCTTGGGGAAGAGAAAGAATCAGCCCTTGGCTTCCTCCTTCCATAGGGGAAAAATCCCAGTGGGCGGGTTTGGCGTTAGCCTTTGAATCCGTTTGACGTTCTAGCAGCGCCACCCGCACCGGATGTTCTGTGGAATTACTAACTCGCAATCCTCCTTTTTGCGCCGCTAGTGCAACGGGATCAAGGGGGGGAGTGGGTGAAGCCTCTGGCGACGGTAACGGTGAAGAGAGTGGTGATAGTGCTGGCGATAAGGGTTGAGCCGTTTCCACCTCAGGAACCTCTGGTGATTTGCTCACCGAGGGTAATGATGCTGTATCCGAGGATGGGGGTTCTATCCAAACCTTGAACTCAAATAATCCCAGTCCCAGTCCAGCCATACCTAAAAAGAGTACGATGATAAATACTGGATATAGCATATAGTTTAGTCGTTTCATTCGTTTTGAGGGGATTGACTCTGCACCACTGCGTCTGTGGGGGGTGCTAACAAAATGAATTGCCAGCCCCCTACTCTCATTGAAACAAGCTTGACCGAAACCGTGTTATTTTGCACAAAAGGTTAAGTGATTAAGGTCTGTGTGTGGTTGCTTTCTGGTTGATCGATGCAAAATACTCGTCTTAATACTCTCGTCGATGTGATCTTGGCAAGGTTAGCCCAGTGGTTTGCCAATCCCTGGCGACGCTTGTCCATGATTTTGCTGGGTTTACTGTCAGGTATTTTCCTGGGTAGTGCTATCTCAACCACAGCCGGACAGACGGCTGATTGGGATGTGATTGCGGCTGGGATTTTAATTATTTTCACGGAAACGGTGAGCCGGATTGTTTATGGCAGAAATCGCCAAGGTTTGCCTTCTGTAAGCAGAGCATCTCGTTTGTCATGGTTCCTTGAAACAGTGAATGCTCTGAAAATTGGTTTGGTTTATAGCATGTTTTTGGAAGCGTTTAAACTGGGTTCATAGTGTCATTCGTCATTTGTCATTTGTCATTTGTCAGGTTATAAGGTCAGATATAATTTTTAATTCTGCGTAGGGGCGGGTTTGACTATTATCGTTTCTTACCTCACCCAGATGTCACTAAACCCGCCCCGAATAAGTTTTGCGTAGGGGCAGGTTTGACGATTATTCCCTAACCTAAATGCCCTTCAAGTTTCCCCAACTCCCCTATCATTCATAATTCATACTCATGGTTCAAACAATTCAAGCAGAAAACATAACCCTGCGGGAACTGATCACCTTCTATGGACTTCAACTCGTTGAAGATGACCAATTTTTCCGAGAGTGGCAAGATAACCTTCCTGAACTCACCAACCAAGAAAAACAGCTATTGGATCAGATAAAAGCTGGCTACATTAATTTGCGGAATTATCCGCCCTTGTTAGAAAATACGGTTAATATCGCTGTTTTGTCGCCTTTACTTTTTGTCGGGCAGTTTTATTTGCCTCCTTTTCACATTAAATTAGAAAAATCTGTACAAATTGCTACAGAAGATGGTGGCTCAGTCATTAAAGGACGAATAGACGTTTTGCTTCTGAATGAGCAATTTTGGGTGAGTGTGATTGAATCGAAACAGGTCGCTTATTCCGTAGAAGCCGGACTCGACCAAATTCTTGCCTATATGCTAGCAACTCCTCACCCAGACAAACCTGTTTTTGGGATGATTACCTCCGGCGGTAGTTTTATGTTTATCAAGCTGGTTAAAGGTGAACCCCCGCAGTACACCACGTCTGATATTTTTGATATTCGTAATCGTGGCAATGAATTATATAATGTCTTGAGTATTTTGAAACGCTTAGGTCAGATAGCGGGATAACGTGTCGATATAATACGATGATGAGGGATAAGGGAGGGGGGTTTTGTTGATAGGCTATCGGTGGGGGAGGGGATTTTGTTGATAGGTTATCGGTGAGGGAGGGCGGGTTTTGTTGATAGGTTATCGGTGACAAGTTAATTGAGTTACTAAACCCGC
>NZ_JAVJUO010000223.1:0-16629 GCF_040220555.1 Coleofasciculus sp. C1-SOL-03 | reverse complement strand
GGGTAAAAATAACCCATCAACTCGAAATGAGAGTTGTTTGATTTCACGGGAGGTGAATTCATACGTCGCGGCTGGTTCTGTGGATTGGTTAATCAGTTCAAAGAAGATACTGGGGAACTCTTTAAATAGGCTATAGAAGATGGTATCAGTTTTCACGTTCTCCTTGGGTCAAGATTACACCGTTGGCAATGGGTAGTATGACAACCTCTGTTCCCCAAATTCCTATTCCGATTATCTTGACAAAATTAACAATACATGTATTTAAAAGAGAGCGATACGTTTTATCGGACAGGCTGGCGCGATCGCATTTTACCCCAACAGGCGCTC
This sequence comes from Coleofasciculus sp. C1-SOL-03, assembly GCF_040220555.1. NCBI lineage: Bacteria > Bacillati > Cyanobacteriota > Cyanophyceae > Coleofasciculales > Coleofasciculaceae > Coleofasciculus > Coleofasciculus sp. C1-SOL-03. Next base: position 16,302 of record NZ_JAVJUO010000223.1, on the reverse strand, counting down.
ATATTCCTAGGGACACAATACTGTCTAAACCGACTGCCCTAGGTGGATGGGGTGGCGCGATCGCTCACTTAAATGACTATCGGGGCGCGATCGCATGTTGCACCATGGCTGTGTTGACTCGAGAGGCTGGAGTTTCCTGGGTGTCAGGCTTCCTTCCCCACAGTTTCTTTACCGTAACAGTTAATAGCTAATGACCCTTTGTGATCCTCGAAGCCATGGCGCATGATTGTGTAGGGGCTCTTTTCACAACTATCTTTTCTTGTCATAGGTCGCATCGAGTTATAAAAAAATCTCTCTCTAACTAAAAAAATTCAGAAATAAATGATTGGCATCGTCTTAGAGGTGGATAAGACAAAGGAATAAAATCCTATCTTGTCCTAGTCAAATACTAGCAACACAACCAATACAGGAAAGAGGTCTCCCTATAGCCTCTTTGTCGATGGACTGAAAATCAAGGAGAGAAAAAATGGCTGAAATCGTTGAGAAAGGCGATTGGATCAAATTAAACCCGGATTCAAAGAAAGAGGAAACTATCACATGGCAACAAGATTTGGGCAACCGACAAGAACAGTATATTGTCCTGCCCTACTCGGTGAAGGATAAACAGGCAAGTGGAAGTCTGTTTATACAACTAGGTCTTGCCGACTCATTTTTTGATAAATGCCAAAAAGACGAATCCAGCAACCCTTTAGTTAGCGGGGGTTACAAAATCCAGGTTGATGAGGCTTTCCAATATGGACAAAATAATGAAAAAACATTGCGATTTTTAGTCTATCACAATAAAGCTAATAAACCCTACCAACACCGATTCATTGAAACCACAGCCTTTTCCAATATCGGAAACAAAATTGTAGAGGTTGGATCGGGTGCGGCTCCAGCATGGGGCGAACTTTTAAAGAAAGGGACAGACTTAGCAAAAGGTTTCATTGGTGATTATTTGAGAGACTTCTAATAGAGTCGCAACTCCCTACAGTAACTCTAACTGGGTTGTGAGCGGTGTGCTGTCTGAGCGTGCCGCTCTATCGTTGATCCGGCTGGCGAATTCAGAGGCTAGATTGGGCAGAGTTGGGAACGATGGGGAGGATAAAAAAGATGGAGAAAAAATAATCCCCCCTCTCCCTCTTTCTGGGAAAATCCGACTTTTTAGACTTCACGATCCGACTTTTTAAACTGACGCGGGGAGTGGATAGTCAGTATAATATAGACGAGAATAAAACCTCAATCCCAAACAACAAAAATTCTCGTATTAATTGTGCTCTTATACTAACTCCCCTAACCCATGGAACTGGTTTGGTTCTTCAAAACCCTCAACAAATACATTGCCTCCTACCGATGGCAATTCGTTTTACTCTTTTTCTGCCTAATTTTCAACGCCGCCTTTGATGCCGTATTCCGAGCCAGCTTAAAATATATCATCGACGCCGCTATTGTTCCCCAAAACTATAGTCTTCTGGTTCTCATTCTCTCCTTACTCGTCATCGCAACCCTCCTTTATATCGGCATCGGCATACTCGGACTTTCCCTCGGCACCCGCTTAGGTATTTTAATCACCAACAACATCCGATACTCCCTATTCGAGCATCTACAAACCCTTTCCATGGAGTTTTTTGGACGGCGTTCGGCTGGGGATATTGTTAAATGTGTCATGTCTGATACCCAGAAGGTGGAAAATGGTGTAATTACCATGGGGTTAACGGTGATTATTCTCGAATTGTCTAATTTCTTGTTTGCCCTAATTTTCCTGTTTATCCTCAACTGGCAATTAGCCCTCATCAGTTTAATCGGGTTAACCCTCTGCGCGATCGCCCCAGCTAAAATTGCTAGTTTTGCCACTAATGCAGGTTATCAGTTATTGCAGAAAGAAGGACAAGTGGCTGGCGTGGTTGAGGAAAATATCCTCTCCCAAGCCGTGGTTAAGATATTCGGGCTAGAAACCCGTATGTCTCAGGACTTTTTCGCCCAATTAAATGACTTAAAACAGGTCTATATCCGTGCCACGTTTCTCACCTACTTAGCCCATAAAATCCCCATGGTGGGTTTTGTCATAACCCAGCTTGTGGTTTTCAGTATCGGGGCAATTATGACCTATCAAGGGATAATTTCCGTCGGCACTCTTGCCTCGTTTCAAATCTTTCTGCTAGGATTGAATCTCAACATCCTCGGCTTATCGTCATCGCTACCCATGTTTATTGATGGCATCGCCGCCCTACGACGCCTTAGCGATATTTTATCGGAAACGCCGACGGTTCAGGATGCAGCGGATGCGATTGAGTTACCTCATTTTCACAGCGAAATTTACTTAGACAATGTTACGTTTAATTACTCTCCTGAACGCAGTGGAGTCAACAATCTCTCCCTGAAGATTCGCCAAGGTAACTTCGCCGTACTTGTCGGTCAAAGTGGTGCAGGCAAAAGTACGATTATCAACTTACTGATGCGATTTTATGACCCCGATAAAGGACGCATTCTCTTTGACGGAATTGATTTACGTCAAGCGACAATCCGCTCTCTGCGTTCTCAAATTGGACTGGTTTCTCAGGATGTGATTTTGTTTAATTGTTCCGTGGGCGAAAACATCCGCATGGGCTATCTCGACGCCACGGATGAACAAGTGGAAGCCGCTGCTAAAGCCGCAGAAATTCACAAGTTTATTTTGAGTTTACCCCAAGGTTATGAGACTCCTGTGGGGGATAGAGGCGGACAGTTATCGGGGGGACAACGCCAACGAATTGCCTTAGCGAGGGCGCTGGTGAGAGATCCGGCGATTCTGATTTTAGATGAAGCGACATCGGCTCTTGATCCGGCTACGGAAGCGGATATTCTTACCACGATTGAGCGCATTACTCAAAACCGCACGGTTATTTTTATTACTCACCGTATGGCTCATGCGATGCGTGCGGATGTTATGTATGTGCTGGAAAATGGCAGTCTGGTGACGAGCGGTTGACACAGAGTTTTATCCCTAGGGTGTAATTAATTTGAATGGTTTGTAGTCAGCGCTTCAGCGCTTCTTACCAGCCCGATGATTTAGGGCGGTGCGTTACGGCGCCCTAAGAATGGAATCTGTAACAAAGGTTGTAGCCAGTGCGCCCGATGATTTAGGGCGGTGCGTTACGGCGCCCTAAGAATGGAATCTGTAACAAAGGTTGTAGCCAGTGCGCCTAACGCACCCTACTGGGCTGACCCACCTAAAATGGTGAATTAGAATTGTAGGGGCGCACGGCGTGCGCCCATTCTAACCGTAAAATCTATTGCACAATTTTAGCTGGGTCACGGCACTACATTTACGTTTGTGTCTATGTTTAAAGAGATGATGGGTCATGATGATCCGGATATCTTGCTTTGGCATTTGCTGATCCGGTATGGAAAGGATGCTCTGGATTAAGTTGAGAATGGCGGGTTCAGATTAAATTGTAGGGTGCTATCTTCGTAGCGTAACGCACCGTGACTCAATCATTTTTCGCTGGGGTGGATGAGACGTATCAGGATTTTATAGGCTAAAGCCTTGACGACAAACGATGCGATCGCACAATCATGAATGAGACGGAAACTTATCTGATGATCCGACTTTTCCGACTGACAAAGGCTGGGGTAGAGAGTGATGATAGAAATAAGAAGATATTCTTGACCCCTAAGTTTGGAGAAAACAAATGCTTGTTTCTGAGTCTAAATCTACCCTGCCCACCCTGTTTATCTATTATCCCTTTCATTCAATGGTTAGAGGTTTGCCACCACTTTATTTAGTTCAAGAACCGTTGCAACAGGAAGTCTTTTAGTCCGGCTGATCAGATGATAACTTAGGGGCGGGTTTAGTCAAGTTTGGGGAAAGTCACCATAAGTTATCTGTAAAACCCGCCCCTACATCGGCTTGCTTTCCAGCTTAAGTTGACCTCTTAGCCATTCTTCTTTTTCGGTGATGGGGAGGATGAACGAGATCCAGAACCGCTAATCCCATCTTTTTCCGGCGGTTGTCCAGGTGGTACATCCTGGTAAAGTTGCTGACGCCCATTACGAATCACCCTCAGCATGTCCGTAAGTTGTTGCTCAATACTATTGAGTACAGAATCAGCATAATCATCCGCACCGTTTTGAATATCTTCGCATTCTTCCAGGGCAAGTTGGCGCAGTTGGGCTAATTCCTGCTGGGCTTGGCGGCGCATCTGTTCAATTTCCGTCCGGGTTTGTTCTTGCAGGGTTTCACATTCTTGCTGAACCCGTTGCCGAATTTGCTTGGCTTCCAGTTCTGCCTGTTGCACAATCCCCATGTCATCCAGAATCTGTTGAGCCTGTCGTTCAGCGGCTTCTAGGATTTCTTGGGCATAGTCTTCCGCTTGCAGGAGAATATCTTCCCCTTGTTGGATAATCTTTTGAGATTTTTCAAATGCCTCTGGTAGACTTGCCCGCACTACATCCAATTGGGTTAAGAACGCTTCTTCATCAATCAACGTGTACTTGGTCAAGGGGATGTGTGGGCTATCAAATAGCATCTCCTCCAGCTTATTCAGTTCTCGCTGGATATCTACATCGGGGGTTCCAGAGGAAAGGGGTTTCTCTGGGGAGTGGGATTCTGGGAGTTGGTCGGGTTCGATGCGGGATGACTCTGGGCGTAACATCGGCAAATATCTAGGGCAACCTGCGGGGGAACAAGATGGTCAACAGATCCGCCAAATTTGGCAATCTCTTTCACTACGCTACTACTTAAAAAACTGTACTCGTTGGACGTGGCGAGAAAAACGGTTTCAATCTCATCCCAGAGGGTTTGATTGGTATGCGCCATTTGGAGTTCCTTCTCAAAGTCTGAAAGCACCCGTAGTCCCCGCAGTAAGACTTGAGCATTTTTGAGCTTGGCATAGTCCACAGTTAAACCTGTGAAGCTATCGATTTCCACATTCGATAGATGTTGGGTACAGCCTCGAATCTGTTGCACTCGCTCTTGTATTGTAAACAATGGCGATTTACTCGGGTTGCGGAGTACGGCAACAATGACGGTTTCAAAGAGCTTACAGCTACGCTCAATGATATCGAGGTGTCCTAGAGTGATCGGATCGAAGCTGCCTGGATAAATTGCAATCACGACAGAGACATCTGGAGGGGTACTGAGGAATTATAAGCTGTTATGCATTTAATGTGATAGTTGAGGCATTATAGCAGAAGGCTCCAAGGCTCCAGGGCTCCAAGCCAGAAGAGGTGCTGACTTTCTATTTTAGCACAAAAACCTTACCCTGTAACAAATTCCCCGGTCTTGTCTACTCCCATTCTTGCCATTGCTCAATCCAGTCTTGAATCAGGTCAAGAATTTGCTCACGTCGCTTGGCAATGTTAGCGACGATGCTAATAAAAATAATGCCAGCAATTATGAGCATAATCCACTTAAAGAACGGATAGCGAAAACTAAACCCCACTAACTGATACAAGACGGTGAAGATAAATGTGACCGTTCCCACTATTAAAAATGCCCGGATTTGCAATCCTAATCCAGCCACAATTGCAACGAGACTAATCATGCCCGGAATGAGTCCCATGTCTTGATGAAACCCTAACGCCACAAAACAGATTATGCCGCTACCCAGTAAGCGGAGGTAGTGACGCCAATTCCGTTTTTGCGGTAATCTTAATTCTGGATCAACTTGGGCGATGTAGAGGAACAAATAGCCAATTACTGCAGCATACGTTAAGGGTTCAGTCACCTGTTGGCTATGCAAAACGCGCCAGATTGCCCAATCAATGAAAAATAAACTTAAGTATGTCCAACGTAAATTAGATTGGCGATTGGTGACCCAGACATAAAAACCTGCAAGAACTAGTAAATTAAAAGAAGAGAGGGTCTGAGGATTGATCAAAACGCCCAGAAGCGGCAATATCGTGGCGTATCGTTGCCAAGGCTGATCATCCCATCCCCACCGCCACCAGGGAGTTTGATAAACCGCGATCGCGAATAGACTGGCAATGATGGATCTCCAGGGATCAAATAGACTCAACGGTGTCAACATCAAACGTGCATAGATACCAATAGCGACAACCTCAGTTAATCCAGCGTATATCCAGATGTCAGACTCTGGCAAAGGTGGGAAAGATGAGGGAGATGGGGAAGAAAACTGGCGTTGTTGAACTTGGACATTTCCTTGAAAAAACGCATAACTAGCCAGCAGCAAACTGATGATAAGTCCCACGAATCCCATCAGGTTAGATGGGGTTCCTACAGACATCACAGTTGCTAGAATCATCAAGACAGTACCCATTGCCCAATGAATGTGGGCAGTAATTTCGATTTGGGTAACGCTGATCTTAAAAAGTGTAGCCCGATCGCGCGATACGTTCTGAAGGAACAGGCTTTGCCAACGCCAAAACCAGGCGAGTGAACGATAAATACCGCAAATCCCCGTCGCGATCGCGGCTAAAATAATAAAGCTATCCCCAGGATTTCCCCCATCGGTTCGCAGGATTTGATAAATCACCAGTTCATACACAGCCAGGGAAATACCTGCCAGAGAAAGATAAATAATACCTCTGGCTTGGGAACGGTAATAGGCGACGCTGATGCCGATTAAAGCTGCACCTAGGGTAATCAATCCCGTATAGGGGGTGAAATAAAAAAAGTGTAAACTAATACCAATCAGGGTATAAATGACCAGTTCATACCAGGCAAGGGAAATACCTGCCAGGAAAAGATAGGTGATGCGTTTCCCTTGAAGACGGCGACGCCCTACGATAATGCCTGTTAAAGCTGCACCGATGGTAAGTAAACTTGTATAGGGGGTGAAATAGGAAAAGCGCAAATTAATGCCAATCAGGGCATAAACTAAGGGTAAAGAGTCCAGTACATCCCACCAATTTTCGTCCCGTCTCCCCCTATCCTCATCTCCCTCACCTAAACGGCTAAGCCACCAACGCTTGAGGACGAGTGTTGTTAATGCCAGGATAATATTGGCGGCACCGAGGATTAAGGATGAACCGTTAAGCAGCACAATAGTGTTGGCTATGGTTAATTCTATTGCCCAGCTAATGCCGTAAATACTAAATTTGGGAAAAGAGTGCCAATACCGATAAAAAATAGCAGCGCCAATCAGCATTGATGCAGTCAGGTACTGCCAACTGGCTGGAATGAATTCTAAATAAATATTGGCGCTTTGTAGCGTCAGGAGTCCGAGTTCTATAGTAGACAGAACAATTGCCCAGCGATCGCAGGCTTGAGCGTACAATTGAGCTAGCCTGCTAGACTGGGGCGTTAAGCCAGCCCGTAGCAGCCATAATCCGAAACTAGCGATCGCGCCCACCCAATACCAATCAGCAGAAGACACTGGGGGTAATCCGGCAATGCCTTGTCCCAGATATACTGCACCAAAACTTAGGCTAAATCCAATCGCGATCGCGGCGGCTAAGGGTTGCTTGAGATAGCAGCTATTGATGAACATCACGAAAATAGCAACACCCAAACCGATGAGACTGATATCCGGCTGGAAGAGGGTTAACCCTTGGACAAGAAATAAGGCGATCGCACTCCACCAAAATACTTGGATTTGCCTTGAGTTTAGCTCCTGATCAGGAGTAGAATCTGAGTCTAACTCAGCATCTTCTACCGATGACCAAGGACTCACTTGAGAATCCCGCAATGATACTCTGGGAAAGGAATTAGCCTCTTTGTTCTCTGGGCGCGATCGCGCACTTCGGCTGGCAATGTCGGTTAAGCTTAACGGGGTTAATAGCCATAAGAGTCCCCAGGGTGGCATAGAAGCGGGAACAAAAAATAGGTCAATAAAGATTTCATCAGCTAGCAAGACATAACTGAGTCCGGCTAGCACAAAACCCAGATGCCAGCAACTGCGATACCAAATTTGTTTAATGCTAGGGAATGGGGGATTCGGCTCTACAATTTGCCCTGTGCTAAGATTCCATTCTGCCACCATCAGCGCCAAGAATAGAGTCGCCCAGAGGGGTTCCCTGAGAGTCGGTATCCATCTGTGAATCAAGAAACAGATGGTCAACAATCCACCACTATGGGTGAGGTAGACGAGAACAACTCGCACAAAAATAATCCGTTGACCGGGTGGCTAATAGTTTTATTTTGACCTAACTCGCCACGCCAGACTACAGTAACGGGTTTATCCTGCGTGAATAGGTTGAAATAGCGACGGTTATTCAGCCGCACTGATCAAGCAATCCTTTAAGCCATAGACAACCTGCTGCTGTTCGGAGAAGGACAATTCAGGAAATAGAGGGAGAGACAAAACCTGGTGACACACTTGCTCAACCACCGGAAAATCACCCACCTGATAGCCTAAGCTTTGATAAACCGACTGCAAGTGCAACGGTAGGGGGTAATAAACCATCGAACTAATGCCCATCTTTTGCAGATTTTGGCGAACCTGATCGCGATAGTGACGGCTGCGACTGTCTGGGGTGAGGCGCATCGTGTACTGATTCCAGACAGCATGGCTTCCTGGCGTTTCTTGAGGTAAAGCGATTCCGGGAACAGGGTGTAATAACTGATGATACCGATCAGCAATCTGACGGCGTGCTTGATTCCACTGATCAAGATAACCGAGTTTGATTTGTAAAATGGTCGCTTGTAGGGCATCTAAACGGCTATTGATTCCTGTCGCTTCGTGGTGATAGCGATCGCGCATTCCATGTTCCCGCAGCATTCTGATTGTAGCCGCTAGGGTTGGGTCATGGGTAATCACAGCACCACCATCCCCACAAGCCCCTAAATTCTTGGTGGGAAAGAAGCTAAAACAGCCAATATGCCCAATACTACCCACCTTTTGTCCTGCCCATTCCGCGCCCGTTGCTTGAGCGCAGTCTTCAATCACGGCTAAATCATGCGCCTGAGCGATATCCATAATGGCAGTCATATCCACAGGCTGTCCAAACAAATGAACGGGCAGAATCGCTTTCGTTTTTGGCGTAATCGCCGCTGCAATCTGATTAACGTCAAGATTAAAGGTTTGGGGATCAATGTCCACAAAAATAGGGGTTGCCCCCACCCGGGTAATCACTTCCGCCGTGGCGATAAACGTGAAGGGCGTGGTAATCACCTCATCCCCTGATCCAATCTGTAAGGCTCGCAGTGCCAGATACAAGGCGTCTGTGCCGGAGTTACAGGCGACGCATTCGCTGGTATTCATGTACGCCGCAAATTGCGTCTCAAAGCCTTGAACCGGAAGCCCACCCACGTAACGTCCGGAGGTGAGTATCTCCTGAACAGCGACACTAACTTGTTTTTCAATGCGCTGATACTGTCGTGCCAGATCAATAGGGGGAATGTGATTCACTCGCTTACACCTAGACGTTTTTATCCAATAAATCAAATTTTGCCGAAAAAGGGAATCCTGCTGATTGTCCTTCGTCCTTGGTTTCCCATCTTCCAGACGTTCCAAGGTCACGTCTCTACAACCCCTTCTCCCTCATCTCCCCAATACTTCACACACTCTTCAAACCATCTTTACGGTAGCTACACCTAAAACGGCGCTGGAACAGGCAAACTAAGAAAAGCAGATGCACCCTGCCAGCCACAGCAGATGCACCCTGCTGAACCCTGAGTAAAACCCACATTATCGCTTAAATTTCAAAATTAGGCGATATGTGGGTCTTGTATTTATTTCCCGCGATCGCTCTTCCTCTATCCGGAGGGTTTGGGTTGACCTGATGTTCACGGGATTTGGAGAACCTCTCTCCAAACCTCTCTCCTGCGAGGAGAGAGGCTTTGAATTCTCGCCCTTTTCAATGAAGCGGAGTATCCTGAAGTTGGATTCACGGCTATAGTTTCTTTTCAGATAGTCCAATGAGCGCTACAGGAAAACGATTCAGGCAATTCCTCAAGTATCTAGGCTTAGTGGGTTTGACGACAGTGTTGACGGTTGCATTGGCGTGGCAAGATTTCCCCAGGCGAATGGGAATCCTGGAGGTGAATGCGGCAATTTCCGATACTTCCGTGGTTCAGGTTTCTCCCCCCGATGTAGCTGAATTGGTGCAAGTAGGTTTACAACGGTATCAATCGGGGGAATTTGCCGCCGCTGTAACCGCTTGGCAACAGGCAGCCGATCTCTTTGCTAGTCAAGAGGATTCCCTGAATCAAGCCATGGTACTGAGCAATTTAGCACTCGCCTATCAGCAGTTGGGACAGTGGACATCAGCAAATCAGGCAATTGAGAAAAGTTTACATCGTTTGCAAACTGAAACAGCTAGTCGCGATCGCACAACTGTTTTGGCGCAGGTGCTGAATACGCAGGGAAAGCTGCAACTAGCACAGGGACAACCGGAACAGGCGCTGACAACCTGGGAAGAAGCGACAGCAACCTATCAGCAGGTGGGTGATGAAACTGGGGTGGTGCGTAGCTTGATGAATCAGGCGCAAGCCTTGCGAGTTTTGGGATTTTATCCGCGAGTTAAGGCGACATTAGAACAAGTGAACCAATTGCTGCAAACTCAGCCAGATTCGGCGATTAAAGCGGCGGGATTATTGAGTTTTGGCGATACGTTGCGCTTAGTGGGTGACTTGGAAGAATCTGAAACAGTGTTGCAGGAAAGTTTAGCTATTGCCCAAAAGTTAGACTTATCCTCAGGGATTACGGCAGCGTTTTTGAGCTTGGGAAATACGGCGTATAGTCAAGGAGAATTGAAGGCGGCAATTGAGTTTTATCAAAGCGCGATCGCGTCTTCTGTTTCACCAACAACAACGCTACAGGCACAATTAAATCAACTGCGTTTATTCATAGAATTAGAAAATTGGGCAGACGCGAGCGCATTAGCTGAGAAAATACAGTCCAAAATTGCCAATTTACCCGCCAATCGTAGCACGATTTATGCCCGAATTAATTTTAGCCAAAGTTTCCTCAAACTGTGGCGTCAGCAAGCCGGAATTGTAGGGGCGGGTTTGACTTCTAACCTGGCGGAGGAAACCACTAACGTAACTAAACCCGCCCCATTCCCCATCGTCGGCGTTGGTTTGACTAATAACCTGGCGGAGGAAACCACTAACGTAACTAAACCCGCCCCATCCCCCATCGTCGGCGTTGGTTTGACTTCTAACCTGGCGGAGGAAACCACTAACGTAACTAAACCCGCCCCATTCCCCATCGTCGGCGTTGGTTTAACTAATAACCTTCCAGAGAAAACCGTTAACGCCACTCAACCCACCCTGAACCCACAAACAGTTGCTCAAATTCTGACAACCGGAATTGAACAAGCCAAAGCGTTAGGAGACAAACGGGCAGAATCTTACGCCTTGGGTTATTTGGGTCAGATTTATGAATATACTCAACAATGGTCTGAAGCGAAAACCCTAACCGAACAGGCGTTACTGTTGGCACAATCGGTCAATTCTCCTGATATTGCTTATTTGTGGCAATGGCAGTTAGGACGACTCCTGAAAGCTCAGATCGACCGAGGAATTGCCGATGATTCGGCTTATCCTAGCGCCGTTGCTGCTTATCAAGAAGCGATTCATTCTCTCAATTCCCTACGGAATGATTTAGTCGCGACAAATTTAGAATTACAGTTTTCATTTCGAGAGAGTGTAGAACCGATTTATCGCCAACTTGTTAGTTTACTATTGCAACCGGGGAGTAAAGCGGTTAGCCAGGAGAATTTAGTTCAAGCCCGTGAGGTAATTGAATCGCTACAGTTAGCTGAATTAGATAATTTCTTTCGTGAGGCTTGTTTGACGGCGCAACCAGAACCTGTTGATCAAGTTGATGGGAATGCAGCGGTGATTTATCCGATCATTTTACCGGATCGATTGGAGGTGATTGTGGCGATCGCGAATCAACCTCTACGACATTACGCGACTGATATATCTGAGACGGAAATAGAAACGGTTCTGGCTCAAACCCGCCGTTCTCTGCGACGTGTGGCGAGCGATCGCGAACGATTACCCCTGTTTAACCAATTGTACAATTGGTTGGTGCAACCGATTGAGACGGAGTTAGCGGCGTCTGAGATTAAAACCTTGGTGTTTGCTTTAGATGGTTCGCTGAAAAGTCTACCCATGGCAGCATTATATGATGGTGAAAACTATCTGATTGAAAAATACAGTGTGGTGCTGACTCCCAGTCTGCAAATCCTAGAACCCCAACCCTTAAGCCGCACCCCGATCAAGGTATTGGTTGGGGGATTGAGTGAGGCAAAACAGAACTTTCCCCCGTTACCCGGTGTGGAGTCGGAGGTGCAGCAGATTCAGGCGGAGATTCCGGCGCAGGTGCTACTGAATCAGCAGTTTACTAGCGATGCATTGCAAAAAGAAATTAGTGCTGCGCCATTTCCGGTGGTTCATTTAGCCACTCATGGTCAGTTTAGTTCAGATGCTGAAGATACGTTTATTTTGGCGTGGGACGATCGCGTCAATGTGAAAGAGTTAGGGGAAGTGCTCCAAGTGCGGGAGGAGAGGGAACGTCAACCGATTGAATTGCTGGTATTGAGTGCCTGTCAAACCGCCGCAGGTGACAAACGGGCGGCGTTAGGAATAGCGGGAGTCGCCGTGCGATCGGGGGCGCGAAGTACGTTGGCGACGTTATGGTCGGTGGATGATCAGTCTACGGCGATGTTGATGGTGAAATTTTATCAGGAATTGGCACAAGCCAATGTCACCAAGGCGGAAGCGTTGCGTCAGGCTCAGTTGGCGCTATTGCAGCAGTCAAGATTCAGACATCCTTACTATTGGTCACCATTTGTGTTACTGGGTAATTGGCTTTGAATATGTTAACTTAAATCCTTTCACCGAGAAATAATTTATTTCATTTTGTAAGGCTTTGTGTCAAAGTTCAATTTTTTTAGAAGAAATTTTGAGATTTTTTTGAACGGAAACAGGGCTAAGGTATTATTTAATAGAGGCGGCAGCTCTCTTTTTAATCAACAGAGCAACTGAGCCAAGATTACCATCTAAATGCAGGTAATCTGGAGTTTTGATGCAATTTAATTTAAGCTAAAAGACGCTGAAATAAGCATTTTTGCTTCGATAAACCCTTGATATACCGTAGGGTGGGCATTGCCCACCCACCTCAACTTAGTGCTAATTTTAAACTTTAGTAATACTTTACTAAAGAGTCAGTTCAATAACCACAATTAGTGGTTGCACCAAGTAAAAACTATACTGTTTATGAAAATCAAGGATAAAAAAATGGGAAATAACAATGGCAATTTGGGTATCTTATTATTGCTAGTTGGGATAGATTTGAAGTAGAGAGTCTTTTTATGAATATGGTGGTATAGCGTTGTAATCATTCAACGCAAAAATACTTTTTAATAGGCGATGTGAGTTTATTAATTATGATTAGGAGATGATCATGGTTTGTACAAAACTCTTTCGGTATCTCACAGTTCTGTCAGTATCAGTGTTATTAGAACTAGGGATAACTCCTAATTTTCACCTAATCACACAGGCACAGATCGAAATACCCTCTTATATTAAATCAAAACGAGTAATTTTTAAACCCAACCCTGACCAACCTGCACCGGAGATCACCACAGGTGCAGGAAAGCGCAATGATGGACGATGTTTTCAGGATCAAAGTATTGAAGATGATGCTACAGTATCTCACTCTCTAACGGTACTCGTACCAACGGTTTTAGTTAGCCCAGAGTTTCAGGAATCAGAGCTATCCCCGGTTGGGGTTAATTTTCAGTTAACAGTATCAGAACAACCGACATTTCTGGTTTATGTTCCTCCCACCTCTGCTAACTTCTTAGAACTGAGAGTGGAAGATGACCAAAGTCAGCAAATCGGTGAAACAGTGAGACTGAATTTAACAGACACTCCAGGAATTTATAGTATTAGTGTACCTGAAACTGCGCCTCCGTTGGACATCGGTAAGGATTATAAATGGTTGGTGTCGATGACGTGTCAAGCGGGTGATCCTAACGATCCCTTGGTCGAGGGATTAGTCCGCCGCACCTTACCGGATTCAAGCCTAACACGTTCATTAGACTCCGTAGAAGATTTGGATAAAGTGGCAGTGTATGCTGAGGCTGGAATTTGGCAGGATGCAGTCGTCACTCTAGCGGCGCTTCGTCAAACTCAACCCAATAATCCAGATGTGGTATCGGCATGGGAAAATTTGCTGAAATATGCTGAGTTAGAAGACATGGTTCATGCACCTTTAATATCAAGTTTTGAAGACATACATATTGGTGAAAACAAAGCCGAGGGTAGAAAGGATAGAGAAGAATAAAAAGTGCCTTAACCTTAAACCCAGTTAAAGCACAGGGTTAACGAAAAAATTATTTCCTGCCATAAAAAACCGAAACTATCAGGGGAAAAGACCATGCAATATTTAACCAACCGCTTTTTAATCAGCAGCGTGACTCTCAGCCTTTGGGCAAATGTCACAATAGCATCGGCTCAAATTGTCCCCGATAATACACTTCCGGTGAATTCTCAGGTAACGGGATGTCCGGTTTGTCTCATTGAAGGGGGAACCGTGCGGGGAGTAAATTTGTTTCATAGTTTTGAAGAATTTTCCGTGCAGACAGGGGGTGAGGCATTCTTTAATAATGCCTTGGATATTGAGAATATTTTCGGTCGGGTAACGGGTGCTAATATCTCGGATATTGATGGGTGGATTCGGGCAAATGGCACGGCTAATCTGTTTTTGATTAATCCCAACGGCATTATTTTTGGCGAGAATGCGAGGTTGGATGTTGGCGGGTCATTTGTCGCATCTACCGCCAATAGTTTTATTTTTCCCGATGGCAGTGAGTTTAGTGCTACCAATCCTCAAGCGCCGCCGTTGTTGACAATTAATATCACACCAGGATTGCAGTATGGCACAAATTCTCCTGGAGGAACGATTACGAATGCGGGAAATTTGGCAGCCGGACAAGATTTAACGTTAGCGGCAGATAATTTGGATTTACAAGGAGAGTTATCCGCAGGTCTAGATTTAACGTTACAAGCACAGGATACAATAACAATTCGGGATAGTCTCACCCAGCCGTTTATCGCATTAGCTGAAGGAAACCTGCTGGTTCAGGGAAATGAAATCGTCGATATTTTTGCCTTAAATCATCCTGATAGTGGCTTATTTTCTGGTGGGGATATGGTGCTGCGAAGTGCTTCCCCGATAGGAGGAGATGCTCATTATTGGAGCGGAGGCAATTTTCGTGTTGAACAGTTGGATAAGACTTTGGGGGATTTGAGCAGTCCTCAAGACCCAATTATTCGCGCCCTAGGCGATGTATTGCTGAATATCTACATAGGAGCATCCTTACACATTTTTGCTGGGGGAAGCGTGAATATTGGTACGGTGTTTATTACAGAGGCTGATTCTGAGCCGACAGAGATAATTAAGGAGAATGTTACCCTCTCCGATGGGTCAGTTTTGGTAATTGATGGACAACAGCAGCCAACGTTAGATGTGAGAGCAGGATTAGACCCCAATGCGGTTGGCAGTCCTATTGGACTGACAGGAAATAATTTTCTTGCTATTGATGGAAATTTTGATCATATTCCAGATAGTGCAGATATTAGCGTAGACATAGTTTTTGTGAATGCTGCCAATGGGGTTGTCTTTTTGACGAATCAATATCAATCCAATCAGTCTTTACCAGGAGACATTGAAGTTGACACTATTTTTACCAGTAACTTTTTTAACGCTGGTTCAGTGATTATTGATTCTCGCGACGATATCAACATCACTCAAACAATTGTCTCATCTTCTGTTTCTGGAAATTCGGGGGATATTACCCTGATTGCGGATGATGTCGTGTCTATTGCAGGTGGCTTTATCTTTGGCAGTACTGGAGGTGCAGATGCGGGGGGTGATATTCGTATCCAATCTGGGTCAGTTTTGTTAACGGAAGATGCGATAGTTTCAACAGCTACGACGGGTGCAGGCGATGCGGGTAATTTAATGGTGGAAACGGGAGAGTTGTTTGTCGGCGATGGGTCTCTACTGTTTGTGTTTACTGAAGGTACAGGAGGCGGAGGAGATGTCAAGATTACAGCTTCCTCTGTTTCTTTTACGAATGGCGCTCAAATTATTGCCAGTACCTTTGGAGAAGGAGATACGGGTCAGGTGGTAATTCGGGCAACGGATAGCCTCTTATTGGATGGGGAAGATAGCCAAGGAAACATCAGTGGTATTTCTAGTACGGTAGCATCGGGAGCTAAGGGAAATGCTGGGGGTGTGGACATTGAGACTGGCTCTTTAACCGCCACCAATGGCACAAGAATTTTTGCCAGTACCGCAGGAGAAGGAGATGCGGGTCAGATAGTAATTCGGGCGACGGATAACCTCTTGTTGGATGGAGAAAATAGTCAAGGATTAAACAGTGGTGTTTTTAGTCGAGTGGAATCAGGAGTCACGG
>NZ_JAVJUO010000222.1:0-3715 GCF_040220555.1 Coleofasciculus sp. C1-SOL-03 | reverse complement strand
CGCCATGGCTAACGCTGCATCAATAGCATTTCCCCCTGCCCAAATCATCTCCATCCCCGCTAATGTGGCGAGGGGTTGGCTAGTGGCGACAGCGCTATGCTTACCCATAATCACCCGTCGCGTTGAAGGGTAGGGGTAGTGCGTTAGAGAGTTTGGCGGCATCTAATTATTAAGCTACATCCTGACCAACACTGGTCAACGGTTCAGGAACAGTCTCTGTCTCGATTTCTATGGCTATGCTATAAGAAAGGAACAGAGGAAGTACGATTCCCGCCTCTTGCCAATCGGTCAATGTTCCTGTATTGACCTCTCCGTATGGTGATAATAGCACCTCTCCGGCACTATTCAGCGGATTCAAACCATCACTTATCCCTAAATAGAACGTCTGGTTATCAGAAAACTTGAACCCGACTTCTCCAATGCCTGCGGCTAGTCCGTTGCCCTGTTCGTCAAATAAGAACAACGACAAAGATGATAGAGATGATAAAGATAATAAGGGATTTTGAGCAACACTAAATTTAAAAAAGGCTTGGCGTTCCGATTCAAGTTGGTAGAGATCGATATCTGCCAAACTCAGCAAACTGCCCTCAATTCTGTCAATCCCTGGCACGACGATTGGACCTTGAGCCGAGGGAATCAGGTGTCCTGCATCCACATCTTCAACAAAGGTTGATTCTGAGGTGGTGTTGTCTAATTCTCTGGGACGAGTCTCCCCACCTATCAACGTCGTTAATAATGATTTAAAATTTATCATGAATCAAGTCAACCCAATGCATCCGTTGCTTAACCTTAAAATCATTTTTTGTCTTTGTCCGTTGATTTTATTGATTTTTAATTAAATTTAATTTAACTTATTGTTTTAGGCGATAAATGTTTACATTCAGAAAAGTGCCCTCACTGATAAGTGGGTAGACACAATTAAAGTTAACGGTTGAGATTAGGAAGGATCAGGGAACAGGGAACAGTAATGGTTTGAGGGCAATTTACAATAGTCATGTTTTGTTTTTTTGCAAGACAACAACAGTATCATGCTTAATTGTTCCAGCCCAATTCACATTCCTTGGTAAGTTAAGTCGGCGATTTTTTAGCAATAAGTGAAATTGAAATAATTTAACAAAGCCAATTTCTTCTGCCATTTCCGTTAAAAGTTTAGCTACTGGAATCTCGACTCCACAAATTTTGCTAATATCGCCAATGGCAAAGCAATAATAGCCACCTAAATCAAGATGATTAAAGCAGCTTAAAAAATGCGCTTTCATATCCATAAAGTATTTATAAACAACTCTTGCTCTAAGCTGATTTTGTCCTTTGCTCGCTTGATATTGCGTACCGTGGTAAATATCAGCAATCAAATCATCGAGATAGGGATTTCCGGTTTTTCCTAATTGGCAATGCTCTTTTCGGGGAATTCTTTCTGTGCCAATTTCTTGAGTATATAAATCAAGTCTGGCGCGATCATTACTCACCAATCCTAACCAATGCAACTCAAACTTTGAAGCCCAGACATAATCAATAGCATTGATATAAGGGGGCGAAGTAATAACCGCATCACAAATCCAATCGCCTGTAAGCTTAACCGCTGTTTTTGAATTTAATTCAATGGCATTTTGAAAGGAGTTATTTAAGACAAACTGCCATTCACCAATTGCTTCTAATGCTTTATCAAGATAGTCTTTAAAATACCGATAAACATCTTCGCGAGAACGCTGAGGAATTTTTTTTACATTCGCTCGTTTGGCGGCGAGAATCATCCCATCATTCATATCAGATGTTTTTCGGACTGTCGAAGCAAAAACCAGCCAAAATAAAGGTTGTATGGCTTCCGGAACTTGAAAAATTTGCGATCGCAGGCTTTCTAATCCAGCTTGAACAGGTTTTTGAAACCAAAAATATTTATTGGCAAAATTAACGGTTTCTAATGAGTTTTTTAGGGTATAAGCATTTTGCAATATTTGCTCGGCATAGTCTAGAATTTCGGCTCCATCATAGATCTGGGTTTTCACGCGACAGATCAGGCGACTTAAAGGATGATAGTCAAGCCAATAAACGGATGCACCTTGTAATAAACTTTCAATAATTGTTGTTCCTGAACCCGCAAATGGTTCTAATATTTTGCATTTTTCTGTGCCATATTTCCTTAAAAACCAATGCGGGATTTCTGGAATAGATTTTGCTGGCTGGAAACCAAGGGAATGAATTTTGAGTGATGGTTTTCGTTGTAAAGAAATCAGAGCATTTTCAGGGATATCGATAGGAATTTCGCCCTCAAGATGTAAGTAGGAGGGTTGGGGTGTAGGATTGTCGGTTTCAAACAATGAAAGTTGTTTCATACTTAATCTAGATTAACTACCCCCATGTTGGTAGGGGCAAGGCATCTGGGAGTAAGCTAAGACGCATTTAAATTGTATATTCCCTATTGCCTGTTCCCTGTTCCCTGTTCCCTTCCCCCACCCCAAGACTCAACTACTCCTATCCTAGAGGAACAACATACACCCAATCTTGATAATTGGGATCGCGATTTTCCGTAATGGCAATCAGTTGATCTCTGATTTTTTGGGTGATTGGTCGAGTTTTCGGTAATTCATAATTCTCAACCCGTTTAATTGGAGTAATTTTTGCGGCTGTGCCACTTAAGAACGCTTCATCGGCAATAAATAACTCTGATTTATCCACCGGACGTTCGATTGTGGGGATACCTAAATCCTTTGCCAAGGTGAGGATACTGTCTCTGGTGATTCCTTCTAAAATATCTTGGTCATATCCCGGCGTAATTAGTTCTCCATTCCGCACCACAAAGATATTCATCCCGGATGCTTCACAAATTTTTCCCTGGGAATTCATTAATAAGGCTTCATCAAATCCGGATTCTACGGCTTCAGTTTTGGCTAGAGATGAGGTGATATAAGCACCACTAATTTTACCTCTCAAGGGCAAACTGTGATCTGCTTGACGATACCAGGAACTAATCCGACAACTTACGCCATCTGGGGATAAATAATCACCCAGTTCTAATCCATAGACAAAGAAGTCTTTCTCAATCTTATGTAATCTGGGGGCAATGCCTAAATCGGAGGTATAAATAAAGGGTCGAATATAAAACGAGGTTTTAACTTGATTTTTCTTGACAAAATCTACAATTATGCTTTGAATTTTATCAGCGGCTAAGTCATAATGTAAATATCTGGC
The DNA here is from genome assembly GCF_040220555.1 of Coleofasciculus sp. C1-SOL-03. Taxonomy (NCBI): domain Bacteria; kingdom Bacillati; phylum Cyanobacteriota; class Cyanophyceae; order Coleofasciculales; family Coleofasciculaceae; genus Coleofasciculus; species Coleofasciculus sp. C1-SOL-03. Next base: position 529 of record NZ_JAVJUO010000222.1, on the reverse strand, counting down.
ACTGTCGCTTAATCGTTTACAATGACGGTCTAAACGAAATAGGAGAATTTGGTCGGGGTTTTGCGGATCAGGAATTCCGCGCAATCCGCCAAACGCGCCTGTCCCATAATGCAGTGCATGGGTAGCAATGGAAATTTTGGCATCATTGAAGGGAAGAAATTGGTTTTGAAAGTAAGCGATTGGCAGAAATTTATGCATTTTTAAACTAGCCAGTTAAGAGTTCTGGAAGGTATGGTTATCGATTGTACTACACTAAGTGATTTTGCCAGAGACTAGAACATCGATTTAGGCGTAGGGGTGGGTTTCACTATTCAGGACTTACGCAGGTACATCATATATGGTGGCAATGGTGCGTTACACTACGCTAACGCACCCTACTGGCGTGACCCAGCTAAAATTGTGCAATAGATTTTACGGTTAGAATGGGCGCACGCCGTGCGCCCCTACAATTCTAATTCACCATTTTAGGTGGGTCAGCCCACTACTGGCGTGGCACAGCTAAAATTGTGGAATAGATTTGACGTTTAAA
>NZ_JAVJUO010000221.1:0-27090 GCF_040220555.1 Coleofasciculus sp. C1-SOL-03 | reverse complement strand
GTACAAAATTAGGTTCGGTCAAGCTAACTTCTAAAAGCCGAAACGCCCGATTTTTCGTTCTCACTCTTCCTTGTCTACTGGTCTACCTGTCTTCCTTGTCTTACCTCAACCCCAATCTTAAAAAACCTACCCTTATGAGCTGGGGGTGAGGGGTTGAGCTTAAGTTGACACCAATGACGCCCCGTGCGCCCGATTCAATCCCAAGGAAGGCAACACCTCGACTTAGCTCAATCCCTTGATAAGTTAGCTTTTTTCTTTCCTATTCCCTATTCCCTATTCCCTGTTCCCTGTTCCCTAATCTCAACCGTTAACTTTAATTGTGTCCACCCACTTATAAACGATGATGAACAGAATTTCCCACCCCGATTACTCAACAACTCTGATTGATGAATTCCTCAGTTTAAACAACTTCCAACACGCCTGGGAAAAGGTAGCAGAAAAACGCGGTTGTGCTGGGGTAGATGGAGAGACGATTAATCGATTTGCTGAGAATCAAACCGTTAATATTTATCAACTGCGGCAAGCCGTTGCCCAGGGAAGTTATGAACCGTTTCCTTGTAAGCAGGTGGTTATTCCCAAACGAAATGGCAAGCAACGGGAGTTAAAAATTCCTACAGTGAGGGATAGAATTGTCCAGCAGGCGTTATTAAATATCCTCTGTCCATTAATGGAGCAGACGTTTTCTACTGCCAGTTTTGCTTACCGTCCCAATTTATCTTATCTCAATGCGGTAGAAACTGTTGCCCAGTGGCGAGATCAGGGGTATCAGTGGGTGTTGGATGCGGATATTGTTAAGTTTTTTGATACTATCGACCATCAGCGGTTATTACAACAGGTTCGGTTCCATATCAATCATTCCGGGATTTTATGTTTAATCAAGTCTTGGCTATCAGCCGGGGTGTTAACGGAAGCTGGGGTGATGGTGTCCCAAAAAGGGATTCCCCAAGGGGCGGTAATTTCGCCAATTTTGGCAAATATTTATTTGCATGAGTTTGATGAATGGGTGACAGCAACGGATTTAAAGTTGGTGCGATATGCTGATGATTTTCTGGTTTTGGCTCAGACTCAAGCGCGGATTTTAGAGGCGAAGTTAGAAGTCATTAATCTATTGGGGGAATGAGGGGGGTGGGGGACGGAAGGGGGATCAAAAAGGGGGACGGGGGGTTAGGTCAAGACAATGGTGGGAATGTGATTAATATTGGCACATTACATCAACCGTTTCTGGCAGAGGTAGAGACAGAATTAACTCTGCAAAGTGAAGCGGATAACTCTGTTGTTCAAAAAAATAGTTGGCATCGAGAAATGGCAGCAATTTATCTGATAGAACAAGGCACGACAATTTATAAGGAATACCAACGGTTTATTATCTATGTATCTGAGAAGCCGAAACTGGAAGTGCCGATTCGAGAAGTACAGCAAATTCTGGTGTTTGGGAATATACAATTATCAACGCCAGTGATGCAAGTTTGTTTGCGAGAACAAATAGCGGTAGTGTTTATGAGTCAAAGTGGTCGCTATCACGGTCATTTATGGAGTGCTGAATTTCGGGATTTAGATCAGGAGTTGGTTCAGGTTAGACGGTGGGGTGATCAGGCGTTTCAGTTTCAGGTATCTCAGGCAATTGTTTATGGCAAGTTGATGAATTCTAAGCAGCTTTTGTTGCGATTTAACCGGAAGCGCAAACTGCCGGATGTGGAACGGGTAATTATGGGGATTAATCAAGATATTGAGGCGTTAAAGTTTAGTGAGAGTTTGGATAGGTTGCGGGGTTATGAGGGAATCGGGGCGGCAAGGTATTTTCCGGCGTTGGGTCAGTTGATTACGAATTCTAAGTTTGAGTTTTCTTTGCGGAATCGTCAACCGCCGACTGACCCAGTGAATTCGTTGTTGAGTTTTGGGTATACGCTTTTGTTTAATAATGTTTTAGGGTTTATTATTGTTGAAGGGCTTTCCCCTTATTTGGGGAATTTTCATTATGGGGAACGGCAGAAACCCTATTTGGCGTTTGATTTGATGGAGGAGATGAGGTCGGTTGTTGTCGATAGTTTGGTTGTTAAAATTATTAATAATTCGGTTTTCAAGCCCCAGGATTTTGACATTGTTCCCAGTACGGGAGGGGTTTATTTGAATCAATCGGCAAGGCGGGTATTTCTCAAACAATTTGAAACTCGCATGAATGAGGAAGTTTCTCATCCAGATGTGCAGTCAAAAGTTACTTATCGTCAGGCGATTCAATTACAAGTCAGACGATATAAACAGAGTTTATTGGCTGGGGTTCCCTATGAAGCTTTTTTAAGAGCGACGTAAATGCTGGTGGTTGTCGTGTATGATAGTCCTGATGATAAGGGAAGCGCCCCAACCTCCGCCAAAGTATTATGTTATCTAGGTTTGAGGGGAATTTTCAGTTCTTCATCTACACACCTCGGCAAATCGCTGAAACGCTATATTTTTCGTTGAGGTGTGTCGATGGCTTACAGGGAGAGGGTTTGAGGTATGTGTTGGAGTCAATTTTGGGCAGGATGTGTTAGACTTTTTGGAGGTGTGTCGATTCGGCGGCTGAAACCCTTACTGGGTAAGGGCTGCTAGACGAACTCCCTACCGATTGGGTTAAATCGGATTAGTTGGAAACACTTCCTTCTTCGTATACGGGGAAGCTGCAAATTTCCCCTACCGATTGGGTTAAATCGGATTAGTTGGAAACAGTTCCTTCAGTCTCAACTTCCCCTTCGGGAGAAACCCTACCGATTGGGTTAAATCGGATTAGTTGGAAACTGTAGTCCTGCAACCATCCCGTACCGAACGAGAGACCCTACCGATTGGGTTAAATCGGATTAGTTGGAAACTTTTCGTCAGGTCGTAATGGTCAAACTGACCAACAGCCCTACCGATTGGGTTAAATCGGATTAGTTGGAAACTTTTCCCTGTACGACTACGACCAGCATGAGTAGCAAACCCTACCGATTGGGTTAAATCGGATTAGTTGGAAACGACACCCCCGTTCGCATCGCACTTAGCTGAAATCCTTTCCCTACCGATTGGGTTAAATCGGATTAGTTGGAAACTATGTCGTAGCAATAAAATTGAAACGGCACTTTAGACCCTACCGATTGGGTTAAATCGGATTAGTTGGAAACGCTGTTACCTGCCGAGATTACAGGGCCATACTGTATCCCCTACCGATTGGGTTAAATCGGATTAGTTGGAAACACAATACCTAGGTTTTCCTCCTGCACAAGCTCCCCGCTTCCCTACCGATTGGGTTAAATCGGATTAGTTGGAAACGATAAAGTTACGAGCCTTCGTCCCGGGCGAAAGATCGGTATAGAGCGCCCCTACCGATTGGGTTAAATCGGATTAGTTGGAAACATGGAAGAGAAAAGTCGGGGCGACAGGGAAATCCTTCCCTACCGATTGGGTTAAATCGGATTAGTTGGAAACCTCGGGAACTCTACCTGTTTAGAGTTGGCCTCAACCCTACCGATTGGGTTAAATCGGATTAGTTGGAAACCCAGAGTCGGCTGGACCGAATATTTCAACCAGATTAGCCCTACCGATTGGGTTAAATCGGATTAGTTGGAAACATGCTGGTAGTCAACATCATATTGACCGTTTCGGATTGCCCCTACCGATTGGGTTAAATCGGATTAGTTGGAAACGTTTTCTCTCATTGTTTTCTCTCGTTTTTGCTTGTACCCCTACCGATTGGGTTAAATCGGATTAGTTGGAAACTTATGGTCAAACCCGATCAAAATACTTTGCAGCCCTACCGATTGGGTTAAATCGGATTAGTTGGAAACCATTACGGTATGTGTGTGCTTGTTTTTCCAGGGTCTCACCCTACCGATTGGGTTAAATCGGATTAGTTGGAAACTTTGATTCCTGGATCCAAGCTGCTAAAGTCACTAGATTCCCTACCGATTGGGTTAAATCGGATTAGTTGGAAACCAATGTACTTTCCTGCCTGACCACCATCAACAACTTCCCTACCGATTGGGTTAAATCGGATTAGTTGGAAACGCTGTCTACTTCAAAGGGGGCTCCAAAGTAGCACCCTACCGATTGGGTTAAATCGGATTAGTTGGAAACTAGCCTTCCGTAGACGATCCGGGTACCAGACCCTACCGATTGGGTTAAATCGGATTAGTTGGAAACGTGCGATCGCTCTCTGTTGTATAGTGGTCGTATACGACCCTACCGATTGGGTTAAATCGGATTAGTTGGAAACGAAGAAAAAGAAACTTTGGAACCCAAAAATACAGCTCCCTACCGATTGGGTTAAATCGGATTAGTTGGAAGGGTGGGTTATCCCACCCTTTTTCTTTAGCTGTGCCACATTCACCCAACCCAAATGACAAATAAAGAAAACCCCTTTTCCATCCTGGAGTTAAAAATAGTCAAAAGTTACCTAAGCTGTTCGGCATTTAAACCTTAATGTCAATAATGGTGAAATCCTTGTAGTGCGTTAAGCGAAGCCATGCCGCAGGCTTTGCATCTTGCTCGCTACTAATACCCAATTTAAATGCATGACAGCTTATGGGAGAATAGGATTTGAGCCCTACAATAGACTCAATGAGAGCTACCCAAAGACAAAATCCATGATTGCTGTCCCACATTACATTAGTCCTAAAGACTATCTCGACATCGAACACCAAAACCCGATTCGGCATGAATATCGGCGCGGCTTAGTCTATGCTATGGCGGGTGGTACAGATAATCACGATCGCCTTGCTCTGAACCTCCTAACCCTGATTAACTTACATTTAGGTGACTCAGAATGCCGATTTCACTCCGGTAATGTGAAGGTTAACTACCAGGATGAGTTTTATTACTATCCTGATGCGTTTGTCACCTGTGATCCACGCGATCGCGATAACCGCTACATCAAGCGATATCCCAAACTAATTGCTGAAGTTCTCTCACCCAGCACACAAGCCTTCGACTTGGGCGAAAAATTTGATGACTATCGACAGATTGAATCTTTAGAGGAATATGTCTTAATTTTTCAAGAAAGTCAGCGCGTAGAATGCCGTCGTCGCACCTCGGCGAATACCTGGGAAACGGTTATTTATGGAACAGGCGATCGCGTTTCACTCAAAAGTATTGACCTGGAATTTGCGATCGCCCAACTGTATCGCGGTCTTGATGGGTAGGAAAAGTTATCCGCGTTCCCCTTTATCAGTCAAATGTTAGTAGTTGTCGTGTATGATATTCCTAATGATAAAAGACGGACGAAGTTGTCCAATTTTCTAGAAGGATATGGGCGACGAGTTCAATTTTCTGTGTTTGAATGTTTTTTGAGTTTGGAGGAAATGCGCCAGCTTTATGAAAAAGTGAAAAAGTTAGTCAAGCCTGCCGAGGATGATGTGCGATTTTACTGGATATCCGAGGAAGCGGTGTCAAGGGTGTTGGTGATTGGTGGGGAAGCACCCCAACCGCCGCCAAAGTATTATGTTATCTAGGTTTGGGGGGATTCGGGGTGATTTTTGAGGTGGGGAATCGACACCACTTGTCAAATCACCAAAACCCTATATTTTTCGTTGAGTGGTGTCGATGCCTTACGTGGAAAGGATTTGAGGTATGGGTGGTAAGCAATTTTGGGCAGGATGCATTATAATTTCAGCAGTGGTGTCGATTTGGCGGCTGAAACCCTTACTGGGTAAGGGCTGCTAGACGAACTCCCTACCGATTGGGTTAAATCGGATTAGTTGGAAACGATGTAATAACTACTAGCAATGAGTGGAGTGACCCTACCGATTGGGTTAAATCGGATTAGTTGGAAACTAGTTACTCTGCAGAAGGATTTTGACCTTCTTTTTCCCTACCGATTGGGTTAAATCGGATTAGTTGGAAACTTTTTTCCCAAGGGATAGAGCAAATCAACCCCCGTAACCCTACCGATTGGGTTAAATCGGATTAGTTGGAAACGAAATGTTGGACATCATGCGAAACAATGTACTGCCCTACCGATTGGGTTAAATCGGATTAGTTGGAAACGATATTGAATCGAAAGTCTCTCCAAACGGGAGAACAACCCTACCGATTGGGTTAAATCGGATTAGTTGGAAACCTTTCTTCAAAAGAACAAAGGCTTTCAGGAATTTTGACCCTACCGATTGGGTTAAATCGGATTAGTTGGAAACTTTTTTGTAAAGGCGGAGGATTAATGCCTGGCACGCCCTACCGATTGGGTTAAATCGGATTAGTTAGAAACTGGCAACCTCCAAGCCCAAAAAAACAAGTAGTAACCCCTACCGATTGGGTTAAATCGGATTAGTTGGAAACCCTCTGTCCCGCCAGTCCCGCCACATTTGCAGCGCCCTACCGATTGGGTTAAATCGGATTAGTTGGAAACAGTAGGATCCTGAACATTGAAGAAATACGAAAACTCTGCCCTACCGATTGGGTTAAATCGGATTAGTTGGAAACGTTCTGGTGAAGGTGCTGGGTGTCTTCTTGGCCGTACCCCCTACCGATTGGGTTAAATCGGATTAGTTGGAAACAATTTGGGCAGTATCCTATTCCTTGCTGTCCATATCCCTACCGATTGGGTTAAATCGGATTAGTTGGAAACTCCTAGTGCATCAATGAAATTGGTGATTTCTTGCCCTACCGATTGGGTTAAATCGGATTAGTTGGAAACCTTTCCTAATGGTATACCTTCCAATGCTACGTTCCCGTCCCTACCGATTGGGTTAAATCGGATTAGTTGGAAACGTTGTAATGCGTTGCATTTTTTTCCTCCTTAAGGAAAACCCTACCGATTGGGTTAAATCGGATTAGTTGGAAACCTTTTCCCACTTGTTTCCAACCCAGTGAATGATTTGAGCCCTACCGATTGGGTTAAATCGGATTAGTTGGAAGGGTGGGTCATCCCACCCTTTTTCTTTAGCCGTGCCACATTCACCCAACCCAAATGACAATTAAAGAAAACCCCTTTTCCATCTGGGAGTTAAAAATAAGCCTAGGTAGCTTTTTAATTAGATGGCATAATGTACCACGAATTCTTTTTAATCCAGCAATCCAACATGGAAAAAGTGATTAAAATTCTTCCTCACTATTCTGGGACGTATTTAGGAAATAGCTCTTGGATTCCTAGTGTCAGGATATTAAAATTCCCCAGTAAAGAAGTCTCTGAACTCTTCGCCACAAAACTCCTTGAACTGGGAATCATTAGTATTGGGCAATACAATGGCAAAATGTAGTGGCGTGGCATGACCCAGCTAATTGGGTGCAATAGATTTGGTTTGTAGTGAGGGATGCTAGCTCTCTCCAGCTAGGTGTTAGAGAACTAAAGTTCTCACTACAAACAAGGAAATTGTTCTATGGAAAAGTCAGTCCACTACACATAGAGGCTTTGCGTAAGTCCTCCTAACTTATATCATGTCCGGACCCATCACTCATGATAAAAATTTCTGGAGCGTAGTCGAGCGTCAGTCATAATTATGGCTATTTAAGCGGACACAATATCATTTAGGTTGGGTAAAGTTCACCCCACCGTCAACAATGCCTTCAATTTGTTCTTCAACTCTGACGATGCCATCAGCGGCTTATAAATTTCACCTTCATAGGGTTTCCAAACATACCCCGGACTGAACAGTCGAAAATCTGGAGACAATTCCATCGCTTCCCCCATCCTTTGAGCCAAAACCAGTCCCGGAAAAGCCGAATTAGAAGAGGATTCCAGCAATTCAGAGTAAGTTCTAAACTCATCCACTTCCACACCCACCAAGGCATAACGAAACCTTGGAGCCGACTGTAAACGCTGATACAGCAGAATACCGAGTTCTGTCATCAGATAAGCACTTTCTGGTGTATCGATGCCAACCTCACTGATACGACTTGGAGAAACTCGACACCACCAGTTCTCTTCGATATCTTGAAAAATTCCCACACCACATTGGGACTGGCTACCATTGGAGAGAACCCAGGAAACTTGGTCAAAATGGTGGGAAAATTCCTCGGCGACAGCTTGTTGCGCCCCACATTCAGCCGATAAGCTAAATATCCATGCCATTGCTATTCTCCTGCTCTCGTTTAAACTTTTTGCCAATCGTTCTGGGTACTTGCCAGTGCCGCTTCGTACTTCTCCAACAGCATTGTAGCTTTTGGCAGAATGCTAACGTGGGTGGCGCTATCTTGAACAGCTTCAAGCCCTCCAGTAATTTGGCAATCATCAATTTGCCAAAGGGGGTCTTTTCCCGTTCCTCCAAACATTGTCGGTTTGCGGAATGCTGGCAAACCTTCAATTGAAAGCGAGACAGACATTCCTTTGGTATTTCTGATAGCTACAGCTACAGGCTCACCCAACAAAGGATTGCGTTCTGCTTCTGGTCGGAGGAATCCCTGTTCATCCAACCAATCTCTAGGCATTTGTTCGACATCAATATCAATGCCAGGTCTGACTCCCAATAACCGAGCGCTACGTCCCACTTTAGGTTTACCGTTTTCTTCTGCCATGCCTCGATAGTAGAGTTTTGCCATCAGCCTTCCATCAGCAAGAGCACGATTACCGCATTAATCATAATACCAAGCTGCACTCAACGATAAAGGTATAGCAACCGCCATAGTGGTTAAGTCGTAGAGACGTTCCGCCGGAACGTCTGGAACAACTCGTTTATCCTAATAGAGTTGTCTACTGCTCTAAAAGGAAACAGTGATCTCCCCCATTCCCCGTTCCCTATTCCCCATTTCCTTGCTGACCCCAGAGAAGGTCGAGAACTCATTGAAATGGTCATTTACGTCGGATTACCTCCAGCCAGAGAACGGTTTGAAGAACAACGTAAAACCAAAGAAAAATTCATCTATTGGGCAAAAAGTAACGGCTTCTTAGTCGTGCAAAAAGAAGGCAAAACCAAAGGCGATGACTACGAAACCAACATTGATATCGTCATGGCAATGGATGCCATTGAACTCGCCTTAGAAGTCCGCCCGGACATCGTTGTCTTAGTCACCGGAGACTCTGACTTTGCCTATCTTGCCGAAAAACTAAGACGGCGGGGAATGCGCGTCGAAGTCGCTTCTGTCGAACAATCCAACCTACAACCTGCAAACGGCTACTAGCTAAAGAAATGGTGCGTTACGCTGTCGCTAACGCACGATGGCGGACTGACACAGCTAAAATTGTGGAATAGATTTATCGTTAAACTGGGCGCACGTCGGTGCGCCCCTACAATTCTAATTCACCATTTTAGGTGGGTCAGCCCACTACTGGACTGACACAGCTAAAATTGTGCAATAGATTTATCGTTAAACTGGGCGCACGTCGGTGCGCCCCTACAATTCTAATCCACCATTTAAGGTGTGCCACGCCACTACATCCTGGCGCGTAGCACTATAAATTGCACTAGGAACTTCCACCAAGACAGGTAGTTGGGTATAATAAAGTGTCTGTCTCACGAAAAAGTGAGGTATTAGTGTAATGGAAACAATCTACAAAATTGATAGAAAAAATGCAGCGTACTGTTATCCTCTTTTAGAACCATCAGATTTAGAGGAAACATTTTTACAACTAGCCGAACAATGGCGCGTCGAAACAGGGATGATGTCTTTAGCCACAAAAATGGTAATGCACCCAGCTTACCAACGAATTATTGGCATGGGTCAACCCGTTGTTCCGCTGATTTTACGCGAACTCGAACAGGAACCTGACCATTGGTTTTGGGCGTTGCAATCTATTACAGGTGCTAATCCGATTGAGCCAGAACAGCGAGGTCGGTTAATGCAAATGGCAGGGGCATGGATACAATGGGGTAAGGAGAATGGCTACAGATGGTAGGCTAGAAAAGTACAAGGAAGACCAATTTCCGCACCTGACTACCACCGGATATCGCATTACCAGTAAAGCGTCACGAATTTACAATTGTTTTGCTTGGGCTGCGGCGGAAAATGACCGTTAGTGGAATCCTTTAGAACCGGAAAATCCATACTATTGGCTTGATGGCGTACCCGCAGAATTAACGATTGCTGCTTTTATCCAAGCTTATCAAACTCTGGGATATGAACCATGCGATCGCGCCTCGTTAGAAGAAGGATTTGAAAAGATAGCTCTATACGCTACACCTGACGGAGAACCAACCCATGCAGCTAGACAATTACCCAATGGAAAGTGGACGAGCAAACTCGGACGCTGGGAAGATATTAAGCATGAACTGGATGGATTGAGTGGCGAAATGTACGGGTCTGTCACGCAAATTTTAAAGCGACCTCTTGTGCGCTAAAAGATCGTATTGCTCAGGAGGTTGCACAATAGATGTCTGAATTCTTCGCGAGAAAGGGTGGGTAATCCCCACCCTGTCTCTTTATAAGTATCTCATTCATGTCTTTGATTGAATTGGAGGAAGTGAAAAATAGAATAGGAAGTATGAACTTATGAAAACCCTCAACGGCAAATTAATCGTCGAAGCGGATCATCAGTTAGAAAACCTCACCCAAACCATTGAAACTTTGGCTCAACAGATTGAAGTCTTAGAGTTGAATATGAGAGCTATAAGCAAAACCGAAAGAACAGAACATCGTAACCAGATTACCTCCATTCAGGTATCCTTGCAACAACTAGAGCGATATTACAACCGCTTGCTATCTACTGCCATTTTGACAGTTATCGGTTTAGTCAGTTGGTCAATTTGGTTAAGTTTCACTCAAAATCCATCTCCAGCGCAACCGCCGCATCAAAAAGTAGCGATCGCCCGAATTCAATCCACCACGAGTTATTAAGAAATATAGCAATAGTAGGGTAGGCATTGCCCACCAGCATCAGCTATTCGGCATTTAAACCTTAATGTCAAGAATTGCTTCATTCCTGTAGTGCGTTAAGCGAAGCCATGCCGCAGGCTTTGCATCTTGCTCGCTACCATACCCAATTTAAATGCATGACAGTATACCAGTCAGTAACATTTCCCTTAAGTGGGTGGACACAATTCAAGATTAGCCCCCAATTCAATAGTCATGGTGCGTTACGCCACGCTAACGCACCCTACATTCTAAAACAAAGGAGATTGTCATGAGAGCAGTTGTTAACGGTAAATTAGTCGATTTACCCAATGGCGCAACCGTTGAAGACTTGAGAAGTAACTTCCCAGAAATTGGCAATGATGATGTCATGGAAGAAGGATTTGGAGGTACTAAACCCCTCAAAGAAAACGAAGCCCTGAAAGAAGGCTCTAAAGTTTGGACAGTTCCCAAAATTGTGAAAGGATAAAAGAAACAATGACAGTTACAATTAATCCCGGTGAAACTAATTTTCAACCCAGTCCGAGACTCTTGTCTGAACTAAAACTCTTGGAAAAAGTGGCAAAGACGGTACTCGTTGGTAGCAAAACCATTAGTGGCGTTCAATATACCGCACTCCTGCTCAAAGGAATGCCCTTATCCTCTCGGAAATTCCGAGTTACTAACACAGATGTCTTATTCCTACTTCCCCCCGATTACCCGCGTCTTCCGCCAATTGGCTGCTATCTAAACTATCCGTGGAATACAGTAGGACAGGGCGACCATCACTTCACTCACCAAAGTTATTATGGCGCACCGTTTTTAAGTGAAGAAGGCTGGTATTGGTACTGCGTTGGACTAGGGGGTGGATTTAATCGAGACCGATGGCTGAATGCTTGGCGTCCTAGTCGCCAACCTGAACAAGGACATAATCTGGCGACTTTATTTGTCACCGCACGCCACGCGATTAATACCGATGATTGAGTAGTAAATCGTAGGGTGGGTTAGGCGATAGCCGTAACCCACCAAGGCTCAAGAAATGGTGCGTTGCTACTATCCAAAAACTGTAGGGGCGCACCGACGTGCGCCCGGTTTAACCGTTTATATCCGACATCCAATACTGTTGGGTTTCCTGTCGTCAACCCAACCTACAACTCAACCCACCAAGGCTCAAGAAATAGTGCGTTAGAAATGGTGCGTTACGCTTCGCTAACGCACCCTACATCTGACATCCGACATCCGATATTTGATATTTGATACACATAGTCTTCCTGAAAAACTCATGAACCACTCAAAAAAATTACCCCAAATGTCTCTACACATCCCACCCAAAATGTGGCATCAATTTTACCGCGCTATGCTCGATGCTCGCACGACGAATGAAGAAGTAATTGGGTTTTTATTCTGCAAACGTCATCAGGTATCCAAACAACAAATTAGATATCTGCCTCAAGCGTGGGTTGTTCCCTCTGCCGATTGCTACGAACGTCAATCCGCGAGTGGGTTGGTGCTTAAACAAGATTTTCACCATTACTTAATCGAGACGTTTCTGGCAAAAGAAAAACTCGATGTGGTTCATATTCATACTCATGCTGAATCAGGCAAGCCTGAATTTTCTAGCGTGGATGACCATTATGAATCAGACTATGCTCAGTTTCTTTCATCTCACTTCCCCAAAAAGCCGCGTTTAATCTCTGGAGTGTTTGACGAAACCTTACAACAATCTCAATTCCGCATCTGGGATAGAAAAGGACAGTCATTTGAGCCGATTAACTGGTCTCAATCCTGGTTTGAACTCACCCCAGATGTTAATATTCCCCATCAGACAGACTTAATGTTTGCCCGTCAACAGGTCTTTGGTGAACGAGTGCAAAACCAACTGGGTGAACTCACCGTTGCTTTAATCGGCTGTGGGGGTATTGGGGCAATTTTTGCCGAACTGCTAGGGCGTTTAGGGGTGAAAAAATGGGTATTCATTGACCACCGTGCCGCCGATTGGGGGTGGGTGGTGTTTGATGTGTGGCAATATCATTAACTTGCATCGTGCGGCATTAGAGTCTGCTGCTGATGAGATTCATCATCTGGCTAATCGAGTCGGGTATGTCGAAGGCATCAGTGATCCAGCGGTATTTTGGTTAAATAGCCTGTGTGCGAGTACGGGAGTTGGGGTTATCCATGGGCTTGTCAGTGGCTTTGTGGATGCCGATAATGGACTTGACTGGATTTTTGAATTTCCAGGGTCGAATTGGCATAAGACGAATCCTGAGTATTTGGGGAGTTGTGGTTGCTATTTTTGCGGGGGGTAAGTCTTTGGAAAAAGGGTCTTCCAGCTACCTGTATACTGTTGGCATCAGCAATCAAAACGTGCAAACGGCAATGTTGCACCTCCCACTTAAAACGTTTGTAGTCAGCGATGCGAGCGCTTATGGCACGCTTCGTGCCTACTACGAACCTAACTTAAGGTTGGTGGGCATTGCCCACCCTACGATACTGTTACCTTTAAGAAAAGTCCACCTACAGAGGACTGGCTTATGCACACAAACTGTTACACCGTGATTACTTTTGCTCCCGTGCAGGGTTTCATTGAGAAATCGCTTAAACTGCGGGATTTGTACGGCAGTTCTTTTATCCTTTCTTATTTAGCTTGTGCAATTTGTTATGCGGCTGAAAAACAGGATGACTGTCAAGTTGTCTCTCCAGCTTTAATCAATGTGACTCAAGGCACCCCCAACCAAATTATTATTGCCGGGAATTTTCCCGAAACTATAGCGGAAGCGGCTTTTAATCAGGCTTGGAAAACAGTTGTAGAAACCTGTCGTCGATATATCGAGCAAACCTTAAACACCTTTACTTATACCTGGCAACGGGAATGGAATGCTTGGTCAAATCATGCCTGGGAGTTTTTTTGGACGCAAAGTACCGAGGAAGAATTGAGTCAAGCCAAAGCAACTGGAATTACGCCAGAAGATGTCACCCTAATGACTCATGCTCGCCGTAAACTGAATCAAATTAAAACTCAACGAAATTGGACAGCTATTAACTGGCAAGGAGAAAGTTCAACGCTATCGGGAACGGGAGCGATCGCCTACCCTCGGATGACCGATGAAACCCATCCCCTTCACTCTAGCATGGCTCAACAAACCCAGGATATTAATCAATTTTACCACCAACTGAGCCAGACCTTAGGAGAATCCATTCTCGCTCCGTCTGAACGCTTAAGTATTCCGGAACTGATTAAACGGTTAATCACCTTAGATGCTATTGCCAATCAATTTATTTCTGAAAAAGACCTGCCGAGTATTGAAATCCCCCAAAGCTTTGTTGACTTAAACCGATTTGACCATAAATTATGGGCAGGATACTTTCAAGGAGATGGGGATAAAATTGGGGAGTATCTGCGCCAATTAAAAGAACAAGGGGAAGATGAAGCCGACTCTCTCCACACCTTTAGCCAAGGGATGATGGAATGGGGAAAAAATCTCAAATATCATTTACCCCCGACTCAAGCCGAGCGAGTCAAACGGCGGAATTTAGATGCTGATGGACGGATTATCTATGCCGGAGGGGATGATTTTCTCGGTGTCCTCTACCGAAGTCCCGATCAACAACAACCGAAATTAACACCTCAAGACTGCCTCAATTGGTTCTATCAATTCCCCCAAATTTGGCAACAACATAAACACCCGATTACCGTGAGTGTCGGCTTAGTTTGGGCAGCCCCTGGCGTCCCCCAACGAGATGTGCTACAACACTGTCGAGAAGCAGAAAAATCAGCCAAAAGTAAGGGACGCGATCGCCTCGCTATTCGGATTCTATTTAATAGTGGCAATTATCTGGAATGGGTTTGTCCTTGGTGGTGTTTGCAACAATTTCTAGAAAGCTATCAAGACAGAGAGGGAGATACCTTAGTTTCGCTGAAACAAAAGCCAAAAGGGAATAAGAAAACCCCCAACTGGACTCATTTTTATAATGATGTTGCCCAGCTAGAATCGCGCCATGCTTTTCCGGGTCAAACTCAAATTGCCCTGGGCTTGTTTGAGCTTTACTTTAACTACCAAAATCGCCAATGTTTAGAAGCTCATTTGTGGGATACCTCGGATACCGATAATCAACCGAGGACGGGGATTTTAGGGAATCAACCCGATGCCCAAGAAAAGCAAAACATCAAGGCATTAAACAACTGGGTGATTAACTTGGCTAAAGTTGGCTTTCATTTGTCCTCCCCAGGAACCGATAATTCTTAACTCTAGCAACTTAGATAATGATGTTTAGTCACTTAATTATTATCCAACCCCTTGGCTTTCTCTATGGCAGTGCTGGTCCCTTTCTTTCCCCCGATAACCTAGTGGGGCGTTCTGGAAATAGCTTTCCGCCTAGTGCCGCAACAGTATCGGGATTATATGCTGCTAAATATAGTCAACCGGGAATCAATGAAAGAGGGGAAACGACTCAACGATTAGACTTACCCGATTTAACCCTAGCTGGACCCTTTTGGGCGGATACTGAGAATCCCCAAAACTTCTATGTTCCTACTCCCTTTAATTATTTAGCTGAAATGAATCCTCCGCAAGATGAAGAAAAAATTCGTCAAGGGCAAATTACAGCAAAATTAACCTGGAACCGCGAAACCAAAAAATGGCAACCCCTCAAACCGGGTAAATTTGATACGAAAACATGGCTACCGATTCATGAATGGGAGAACGCGAAAACTGTTTCTAAAGAACCTTGGCAGTATTTACCTCATTTACACCCACGTTTAGAAACCGAACAACGTCGAGTTGATGCCAATTCGGAACAGGGAAGTTTGTTTTTGGAAAATTCAATTCAAATGCATCCCGATACTTGTTTAGTCTATTTGACCAATACTCCCATTGATGAGGGGTGGTATCGGTTTGGGGGTGAAGGACATTTAGTCGAGGTAAACTGTCAGTCAATTACGGATAAAATTCTGTTAGAGTTATTGGCAAAACCTGTGGGAAATAATTTTGCCCTAATTACGCCTGCGGTGTGGGGTTCCAATCGCTTTTCTTACCGATTTCCCACTATTCAGCAAGAAGGGGACTGGATAACAGCACCGGAATGGGAAAATGCCCAAATTTTCACCGAACGTCCTCGTCCTTTTCGCTATCGCTTAGGGGGAACAGGTGACACCAAACGCCTCGCTAGGGGACGTTATGCGGTACCGGCGGGAACGGTTTATGTGTTGGCAAAAGAGATTCCCCACCCTTGGTTTAATTGGGATAAATCTTGGTTTCCTGATGAGGGGTATTCCTATAAACGTTGGGGATGTGGATTAGCGTTACCCCTGTAATATAGGGGCTGCTTTAGGGAGTCTTGTGGTGGGAGAAGAGGCAGGAGGCAGGAGGGTTTACAACTACTTAGTTTTGGATTCAAATCTTTTGGAGAGTTAACCATGTACAAAAAAGCTTACGGCATTATAGAAACCCAAGCCCCCCTTCATGTGGGAGCAAGTGCTGGAGAAGAAACGGGAAATTTGAATTTGATTTTTCGCGATCAATTTACCCAAACGGGGATAATTCCAGGCAGTTCAATTC
Organism: Coleofasciculus sp. C1-SOL-03; assembly: GCF_040220555.1. NCBI lineage: Bacteria > Bacillati > Cyanobacteriota > Cyanophyceae > Coleofasciculales > Coleofasciculaceae > Coleofasciculus > Coleofasciculus sp. C1-SOL-03. Next base: position 10,828 of record NZ_JAVJUO010000221.1, on the reverse strand, counting down.
GGGGACGATTTCGGGCAGATATGCGAAATTCTCCCACAGACAACGGCACCGAATCCCCCAAGGGTGATGTGGCGACTTGGTATGGTCATGAAGCTGTTCCTGACCAAAAAGATGGCGGTACAACTGAAGCCTTAGTCAAGTTTGAATATGCCACTTTAGTTTGGATACCTGTATTTTGTCCCGGACAACCGATTGTCTGGGTTAGCTGTCCATCCCTGCTGAAACGCTATAAAAAAATTGCTGAAATTAACGCCAACGTTCCCGATCCTTACACGGCTGATCCGGAGTTAAAAGCCCGTGTTGTCCCCGGAACGACTGAAAAAGTGTTGTTCTTTAATCTGGGTTTTTTAGGCATTGAACACGACGAAAGTTTAGCGGATTGGATACCTGTGGGAGCCGATTTACAGGTCAAGCAATTGGTTGTGGTAGATGACAATGATATCGCCCTATTGCATGACATGGCACTGTATCGACAAAGCCGGATTAAGATGCTAGATGATATGAAGAAAGTGGATACTAAAATGGGGGCATTTTTTAATGTGGAAGCTTTACCCGTGGGGAGTATTTTAGTGTTTCCGGTGGCATTAAAACAACTGGGCTGGAAACCCTTTGGCGAACCCAAACCGAATCAACCGTATTCCGAAGAACTTTATTTTGGGGGGTTAGAATCGATTGGATTTGGTCGCTGTAATGTGACTCTAGCCGGGGAAGCGTTTTCCCAGCAGAAAACTGAGACTGAAAAACAGGAGGTTTAAACCAATGGCTTGGAAATACTATAGTTTAGTAGAAAATGGGCGGGAGTTTCACAGTTTAGACCAAATTGCCCAAACATTGGTGTTAGAAGCCAGACAACGCGATCGCCAATCCTTAAATCAATCGTTTAAAATGCGAGAAGCGGTAGCCTATGGGTTAGAACGGTTTTGGGGGGAACATTTGCGCTTGCAGGGAAGATCGAAGAAAAAGGGTGATGAATTTGACTGTAAAGGTCAATATTGGAAAGCCACCTGGGATGCTTTAGTTCGGATTATGCAACCAGGAGGGATAGAAATTCCCAATGATGCGGTTGATTTGAGACATCCTAACACGGTGAAAGCGATGGCGGGGAAATTATGGTCAATTACTGTCGAAGATCAGCGAATTATCTTAGCTGTACTGACTCAATTATGCGATGCGATCGTCTGGTGGACACAGCGGTATAAGGGACCCGGTGATTTGCCTAGTGATGAAGAGAATTAAGTCATTGGTCATTGGTCATTGGTCATTCGTCATTCGTCATTCGTTATTTAGTCGGGGCGGGTTTAGTCATATCCAGGTGAAAGCGAAACGTTAAAAGTAAAACCCGCCCCTACCAAAGACGTTCCATCTCCCCCATTCCCCGTTCCCCGTTCCCCGTTCCCCGTTCCCTAATCTCAACTGTTCCCCATTCCCTTTAACCATTTTTTAAGGAGAATTCAACATGGTTAATATTCCCAATGCTGGCAACTTAGTGCCGTTAATGTTTCAAGCGCAAGTAAAAGGGCGATCGCAACTTCAATACATCGATCAAAATGCTGAGGTACAAGACTCCCAACGATGGGCGTCTGAGTGGACGCAAGAAGTCTATCCCCACCCGCCTGATTTAGGGAAAACTGTTGCAGCCAGAACCTATAAAATGCAATGGCGGTTTGTCACCAATGGCGGACAATTTGAGGGAATTATTTTCCCGGCGCTGGGTGCGTTTGGGTTGCCCTTTTATCCTGGTAGCAGCATGAAAGGATTGTTTTGTCAAGCTTGTACCTCAGAACAAAAGCAACGCTACCGCTTGACTAAAAATAGTGAGGAACCCAGTTTATTGCGGTTTCATGGCGGTTATCCGGTGAATGATTGGAAACAAAATTTAGTCGATATTGTTCACCCCCAGCAGCAATGGCAGGTACAGACTCGGAATACGGGTGAAAAACCAAGTAATGAGACAGGATTTGCTTTAATTTCCCTGTCGGAACCCGCGATTCAGTTTGGTATTTCTAGCCAGTTACCGGATACGGATTGGGAAGAGGTTTGGGCGATTTGGGAACGGGCGTTAGGGTATGGAATTGGTTGTCGCACCAGCAGTGGGTATGGATTACCCAAAGCGCGATTAACGGAGTCAGGAGAGGAGGATTATCCGATTCCGATTCAAGGGGAACAACTGTACAGGGCATTTTTGAAAGGAGAAGGGCAAGCACCTCAATTAATTACTGGGGAAAAGGAATTTCGTCCTAATCTATTTCGGGGGAGTTTACGGGGACACGCTTTGCGAATTTTTGGCGGGTTAACGGATAATAAGACAGCCGAGAAGTTAGTCGAAAATTTGTTTGGGGGAGTGAACGATGGCGGAACCCAGGGATTATTAACCTGTGCGTTTCAAGCGTCGGCTTTAAACCTAGGTACGTTTACAGATGGGTATGGTGAACCCACCTATAAAGTGGCTGGCGAGTTACGTTGGTTATTAATGTCGCCTCGCCAATTGGATGAAATCAAGCAGCAAACCTTGAAAAAACTGTTGCAAGCCTTCATGCGGTTTGCGTTGCTATTTGGCGGGTTTGGCAAGTCATGGCGACGGGCAGATCATCGGCAATTTTATCAGGAGTATTACAACCATAGGAAACCCCTGATCGGGTGTCATTGGCAATGGGACAAAAAGTCATTAACTTATGGGGCTAAGGTTTCCCGTTTAAATCGGGTTGGGCGGTTTATTAATCAGGTAAGGCAAATTGCTTCAGAATGGATGCAGTTGCAGGGAATAGAACCCGATGAAAGGAATCATGCCAACTGGCGGGAAGCATGGCATCCGGATTGTGTAGAAGTCTGGGGACGTTTGGCGGAATGTGCTGAAGATTCTGTGGCGTTGAAGTGGTTGCACGAATCTTATCAAAAAGAGAATCACCGATTCAGGGAAGCTGAAAAGAGTATTAAGCAAAGTTCGGTGACGGGGCAAATTAGTCAAGTGGGAAGACTATGGCATCGGATGTATCCGGTGGTGAAGTTGGTGGATAATCCCAAGAATCCAGGGAAGAAGAAACCCAAGATGACGCCTAATTATTTGGAACTGTTGACGATTTTCCCGGATAATTCAGATAAGTGTAATGATTTTTTGGATTTCCTTGATACTGAACCTGAAGGGTTTCGGCAGCTTTGGTGAAGTCCAAAAGCACTCGAATCCTGTCAAAGTATTATGGGTTCTAGGTTTGAGAGCAATTTTCAGATGTTCATCTACACACCTCGGCAAATCGCTGAAACCCTATATTTTTCGTTGAGATGCGTCGATGGCTTACAGGGTAAGGGTTTGAGGTATGTGTTTCGCAGCTCTTTTGGAGAGGAAATGTTAGAATTTCTAGAGGTGCGTCGATTCGATGGCTGAAAGCCTTACTGGGTAAGGGCTGTCAGACGAACTCCCTACCGATTGGGTCAAATCGGATTAGTTGGAAACAAAAAAGTCAACCCAGCAAAATGGAAAGTTTCGTCCCCTACCGATTGGGTCAAATCGGATTAGTTGGAAACAAAAGCTGCGTAGGTTTGTGGCATTTCCCAAGCCCTACCGATTGGGTCAAATCGGATTAGTTGGAAACGATAAGAGAGGAGAGGGCAGTAGACAACGGATTTTTTAGTGTCCCTACCGATTGGGTCAAATCGGATTAGTTGGAAACTCGACCCATTCCCCGTCATACTTGCAGGTTTTAGGATTAACCCTACCGATTGGGTCAAATCGGATTAGTTGGAAACCCGTCCGAGTTCCATATGAGACGGACGGACAGACTCGTCCCCTACCGATTGGGTCAAATCGGATTAGTTGGAAACGCTGCTTGCGGCGGGGTTCCTTTATCAAAAATACACCCTACCGATTGGGTCAAATCGGATTAGTTGGAAACTGTGAGAATCTGCTTCGATACTCTCTAGAGCTAATCCCTACCGATTGGGTCAAATCGGATTAGTTGGAAACGTTCTGATAGACCTTAACGGTTTTAAAAATAACCCTAGTGCAGCGCGGCAGAAATAACTGACCAGTTAAAAGCTCCCTAAAAGCAGCTACATTATGTTCCTTATTACCTTCTGCCCTCTGCCTTCGGACTTCTGCCTTCTTGTACTAGGTAGCTTTTTAATTAGATGGCATCATGTACTGTAGGGGCGCACCGACGTGCGCCCAATTTCCCATGGCGTGCGCCCAATTTCCCATGGCGTGCGCCCAATTTCCCATGGCGTGCGCCCAATTTCCCATGGCGTGCGCCCAATTTCCCATGGCGTGCGCCCAATTTAACAGTAAATCTATTGCACAATTTTAGCTGGGTCACGGCACTACGCAATCTCCCATTTTGTCGAGACGTTCCGCCGGAACGTCTCTACCAATAACTGTTGAAAGAGGGATATCTGGTTAAGCCGCAACTAGCTCATTGAGTTGTGATTCGCATTCTTGGAAAACATAGTTTACAGCAGCAAAGAGTCGGTCTAGCTGATAGATTGTATAAGGTTGTATGGTTTTAGTTAGTTTATCATTTTCTAACTTGCTAAATTCCCATTTTTCACCATTGGAGACAATTCCAAATACAGTTATAGGGAGGTCATCATTCAACTTTTGCGCCGCCACCATTTCGGCAAGGCACTGCGCCCACCCTTCAGCAAATTTATCTTGTTTTGCTTCAACTAACAGAAAATAAGGCTTGTCAAATACGACTTTCCCTAATGGGGAGCGTTTCGCCAAAATATACTCAGGAAACCCGGAAAGATTCTCATCATAGATCAAAGATTTATGTCCCCACAAAACAAAGTCCCTGCGATAGCATTTCCACACTTCCTTAAGGATTGGATAAATGAGATTCTCACAAATCGAAAATTCTGAAGCGTTGGGGACTCCATCCTGCATAACGGTTTGTAAGTCTTCACGGAAGTAATCAGGGATACTAAATTCAATCTCCTCCATGAAATTAGCTTCAGTGTAGGTGATTTGAAATTCTTTGAGAACTGAACTGATATCTTTATAATTACTGAAAGCCATCTTGACCTCTTCAGATGATTTAGCGGTTGATTGTGTATTGCCGGGTGTTAGGTAGTTTGCTTTGTCGGTTGTTCAGCTATTTTATCATTGAGATGTTCGATGAATTTTTGAACCCAATAGTCTTGGAAATCTCGTGGATCTTCGTAGGTTTGTAGTAAGCACAAAGAGTGCTATAACGCTTCGCTGGAGAGGGCTGAAGCCCTCACTACGAACCAATTCTCATCCATAAATTAAGGTGTGCCACGGCACTACAAGCATTACTCAAATGCCGTCAATGTATTATGGGTTCTAGGTTTGAGGGGAATTTTCAGATGTTCATCGACGCATCTCGGCAAATCGCTGAAACCCCTACAATTGGGGATAAATCCTTGGGAACCATCTACTTTTATTCGGTCAATGTTTAGCCGGGAGGGGACGGTTCTCAAAGTTAGGATACTTGGCATCAACTTGATCAGCTTTTTTGGCAATCCAGTTAAAGAAAAAATGAGCCAGTTTTAACTGCCTAAAAATCTGCTGCGGATCAGACAAATGAGTCGTCGGTAACTCTTGTCCCATTTCTTTAAACACCAACCCTAGCGGCACATTAATTTTATCCTGGAGTTGCAGACAACGGGTAAAATAGGGTCCATAAGCCGCAATCAATGAACCAACCCCGCCCCGCGCTTGTCCCCAGCCAATGTAATAGAGTCCCTTATAATCCTCAATAAACGAGCTACCATAACATTTAACCACAGGTCCGGCAACGCGCTGAAGTTCCTCCGGTAAGAAAGGGTAGGCAACATGATAGCCAGTAGCACAAACAATTAAATCAAATTCCTGCTCACTCCCATCGACAAACTCGACCGTTTTTCCCTGAAGCCGACGCACTCCAGGCTTGGCAATAATTCGACCATGTTTAATATAGTACGGCACTTCATTATTTAACGTGGGATGTTTCTCAAAAATGCGATGGTTCGGTTTAGATAAACCATAGTCTTGATGAGTTCCAAATGTCAGACGAATGATGCCGGACATCGCCAACCGTTGTAACCATTCTGGCATCCACCATCGCACCAGATCAGCCGTCGGTACTCCCATAAAGGTTTTGGGAAGAAACCAGACCGATTCACGCATACTTAAAACACTCTGACGGCTTACCCGTGCGGCTTCGGCGGCAATATCACAGGCTGAATTTCCACCGCCAATCACTAGCACCCGTTTCCCGCGCAGTTGATCGGGTTTTTTGTAATCTTTAGAATGAATAATCTGACCGTGAAATTGTCCCTCAAATTCTGGAAACCGTTTGCACCAGTGATGTCCATTACACAGTAATACGCCTTTATAAATTCGTTGTTCCCCATTGGCAAAGGTAACTTCCCAGAGGTTATTTTCAATTGGTCGGACAGACTCAACAGTACGATTGAGTTCAATTTGCTCCCGTAACTGAAAATGATCGGCAAAACGATTCAGATAATCCCGGATATGTTGAGCGCTGGGAAAATCTGGATAGTCATCAGGCATGGGAAAATGAGTAAATTGGGTAATAGTCCGGGATGAAATAATATGGGCAGTTTCATAAACCCCATGATACCAATTACCACCGATATCATCACTGCCATCCACCTGATCATAAGCAATACCCGCTGCTTTCAGGGCTTGAGCCATACCCAATCCCACAAACCCTGCGCCGATAATCAACTGCTTGTGACTGGTATTACCCTGCTGTACGGTTGAGCGAGAATGACTAACTTGCACCACGGTTTAATCTTTTGGCAAACTCATTACTGATCCAGTCTAATAAGCCAGGACTGTATCGTTTGAAAAATTGGACATTTTGCGCGATCGCATCCGGGAAGACGTGCAGTTGATCCCGCTGAATGCCTTGAATCGTCGCCGCCATCACCTTCACTGGATCAGTTGTCCAGGAGTCTGGCACACCTTGATGTCCCTCAGCGAGTGTACCATACCGTTTTGCTTGCAGAATGGGGGTACGGCTAAAAAATGGATAAACGGCTGTCACTTTGACATTGTAGTCCTTCACATCATTGAATAGCCCTTCACTAAATCCCCGTAACCCATATTTACTAGCAGAATAATGGGTCAATCCTGCGGGTGCAAACCAACCCGCGACGGATGAAATATTCACAATATGTCCTTTTTGACGCGCAATCATATCCGCCACAAATAAGGAACTTAAACGCATTGGTGTGATTAAGTTCACCTGCATCAACCGTTCCCATTCCGGTGCTGGAACTTCGTCCATCCGACCAAAAACAGCAATTCCAGCATTATTAATCAAAATGTCAATCGGGATATCCAGGGCTTTAACCTGATCATACAGCGCTTCACAGCCCTCGCCAGAGGACAAATCAGCCTCGAAGCAAGCCAGTACCTCCCCCGTGGCGACTTGACGCTGAATATCCGCCACCCGTTGATCTAGGGCAGGTTGATCCAAATCCGTTAAAATTAAGCGGCTACCCGCCACCAATAACTGTCGGGTTAATTCCTGTCCAAAGCCACCGGCGGCACCGGTAATCAGGATTACGGCTGAGCGTAGCTGGGTCATCGGTTTATTTGGCTCTCTTACTCAAATTTACTAAAACCTATGCAAATCTAGGCAGAGGTACTTATAGCGCTACGCGCTACAGCCCTCACCCCCAGCTCATAAGGGTAGGTTTTTTAAATTGGGGTTGAGGTAAGACTTAGAAGACAGGTAGACCAGTAGACAAGGAAGAGTGAGAACGAAAAATCGGGCGTTTCGGCTTTTAGAAGTTAGCTTGACCGAACCTAATTTTGTACGGTTTTCCTTCCTTGTCCTCTTGTCCACCTTGCCCTCCTTGTCTTGCCCCAACCGCACAGTAAAAAACCTACACCTGTCAGCACCCCCAGCCCCTCTCCCAAGGTTGGGAGAAGGGAGCTAGAGAAGAGAAACCGAACTGCCTAATACTTGCGTTCTTGGGGTTCAAAGCGGGTCATCGCCACCGATTTATACTGCAAATCAATTCCGGCTGAGGAATAGTATGCCAAGGTATGCTTCAAAAAGTTGGCATCATCCCGTTGGGGATAATCTTCGCGAGAATGGGCACCCCGACTTTCTTGGCGATTGAGGGCAGAGGTGAGAATGATTTCCCCAACTACCATCAGATTCCGCAGTTCTAACGCCTCAATTAATTCCGTATTCCAGCAGCTTCCTTTGTCATCTAAATAGATAGTTTCATACTGCTGTTTTAACTGTTGCAGTTGATTCAACCCTTCCTGCATTAACGCCTCGGTGCGGAAGACGCCGCAGTATTGAGTCATGCAGTCTTGGAAGTTTTGACGCAGTTGACCGATGCGTAGGCTTCCGGATTGACCGAGCAATGCATTAATCTTATTCTGGGCAGCATTAAGATAGACTTGCTCATCAATGTCAGGTAATTTGCGGTTCTGCACAGATTGCGCGATCGCCGCCCCGGTTCGTTTACCGTAAACCACGCATTCTAGCAGGGAATTACTCCCCAAGCGATTCGCACCGTGAACCGAGACACAAGCGGATTCCCCGGCGGCAAAAAACCCCTCCACTAATCCATCGGGTCCACTTCGCACCTGTCCATCGGTATTGACAGGAATACCTCCCATGGAATAATGGGCAGTAGGACGCACGGGCATGGGTTCGTATACGGCATCAACTCCAACCAGTCGGTGGGCTTCTTCCCAACAGAAGGGAATCCGACTCATGATCTTTTCCTTACCCATGTGTCGCAAGTCCAGATAGACACAAGGACCCCCTGCACCCCCATCGGGATGTACTCCTCGACCCGCCCGAATTTCCAATGCGATCGCCCGTGAGGTAATATCTCGTGGGGCGAGTTCCATTTTACTGGGGGCATAATTTGCCATGAAGCGATCGCCTTCGCTATTAATCAGATACGCTCCTTCGCCTCGTACCGCTTCGGAAATTAACACACCCACTGGATACAACCCCGTCGGATGAAACTGGACAAACTCCATATCCTCCAACGGCACCCCTGCTAAAGCGGACATGGCTAAACCATCCCCCGTCGAGGCAAAATCATTGGAGGTGGTATTAAACACCCGTCCATAGCCCCCCGTGGCAAACATCACCGCCTTTGCCCGTACCACTTGCAGGTGAGTGGTCAGGATGTTGAACATCACCACCCCTTTTGCCTGCCCATCTTCCAAAATTAGCCGCATGACGTACCATTCTTCGTATACTGTCACGTCGTTCTTGCGGAGATTACTCACCAGTTCATGCAGAATCGCATGACCCGTTTTATCGGCAGCATAGCAGGTACGGCGATGGGAATGACCGCCAAAGGCACGTTGGGCAATGCGACCATCGGGTAAGCGGGAAAAGAGTACCCCTAAATGTTCTAAATCAATCACCACATCGGGGGCTTCGCGGGTGAGGATTTCCACCGCATCTTGATCCGCCAGATAATCCGAACCCTTAACCGTATCAAAAGCGTGGGCTTCCCAAGTATCCTCCGCATCCACATTTTTCAGCGTCGCCGCCATCCCCCCTTGGGCAGCAACAGAGTGGGAACGAATCGGATGGGTTTTGGCAACCAGTGCCACATTTAGCTGCGGATCAGTGCGTTTAATTTCCAACGCCGCCCGACACCCGGCTAAACCACCGCCGACAATAATGACATCGTGTTCTCGCATCTCAACTCGATTGAATTTCTGCTGTTATCTATAGTGACTTATTACTCAAATTCCCCACCGAAAGGTAGGGAACTTTTTAGATTTGCAATGAATTTAGACGTACCTGTGCAGCATGGCGGAAATGGCTGATCCATTAAAATTTCCTCCGCCCCTCAGCCTTGGAGCCGTCTCGTACTAGTGCCAGAAGGCAGAAATAACGCCAACAGCTAACATCTCCCCCAGCTTCCCCAGCTCCCTCTGCTCCCCCTGCTTCATCGTATCTACGAAGCTGCTCAAGTATTTTTACGCCCGCTGCACTAGCTCGTTGCCTGAGCCGGTTGGGATGCACCGCGACTGCTGCGATCGGCAGCCGTTGTTTCCTGCTCATCCATCGCTAATATTTCAATATGATTGAGCAATGTGGTCACAAAGGCAAAGAGTAAGAAGGGCAAAGACAAGACCAAGACTAATCCCACTGTTGCCAACGCATAAATTTGGCGATCGGCACTCCACAGCGCTAGTGCAGAGGCAAGACTTATGAAAATGACGATTAACCACACAATGACTTGTCCATAGATATCGCCAAAACTCAGGGTGCAGATCAAGCGATATTTGTTAAATTGTTCCATCATCAACCTCGACACATTTCTTTAAGTTTCAAGGATAAGACCGTATTTGAGGTTTGGCGCATTTCTCAACATATTTTTAAAATAGTCGCAACATCTGTTTACAATTGGTGTCATTCGTCCCTGGTTAGGGAACAGGGAACAAACTCTATTAAGTTTTGTAAATAGACCTCAAACCCTGACAAAGGACGTAGCTTGCTTCTCGCTCCCTTGAGTATGACGATCGCCTGTAAACCTGTAGGGTGGGTTAGGCGAAACTTAATTCAGGCAAATACCATTTAATTGGCTATCCGCCGTAACCCACCAAAGTCTTGAACAACGGTGCGTTAGCGAAGCGTAACGCATCCTACAAAATGGTCGCTATCCCGATGTCATTGTGGAACTGATGTCCCCCTCCACCGCCGCTGTGGATTTGGGTGTCAAAAAAGATATCTACGAGCAAATCTTCCGCACCCCTGATTACTTTGTTTTTGACCGCTTCTAAAAACCTAGACAAACCTACCCACAAGTAATTCTGCCTTGGTATAAGTCCACGGTGTAACTTTTGGTCGATAACCGTTAACGCTTA
>NZ_JAVJUO010000220.1:0-39425 GCF_040220555.1 Coleofasciculus sp. C1-SOL-03 | reverse complement strand
TTTTGTACACCTTGCGCCTAAGAGTCCAAGGGTTTACCCCCAGAATCTCAGCCGCTTCAGTTATCTTATGCCGTCTTTGTTCTGCCATACATAAAAGTATAGCAAATAAAGTCAAAGTTTTATAGAATTAGTTATCATGCCACGAGGACTATCTTCCCCTCGCTCCCTATCTTCGTCCTCATCCTCACTCATTGGCTTCTTTTCCCACCGAGCTCGCGGACCACGCTTACCCGAACTCACTATCGGCTTGCCGTCAAATAGAGGAATTATCCAAACTCCACTCACTTTGCCAGCCCCTTTTATCCGACCACGTTCTAACAACCACCGTACCCGCTGACCCGATACACCCAGGATCTGTGCTGCTTCTTTTGTTCCTATCAACATGTACCAAAAACTATTGCGAATCGATAATAGAGACTTACTTAACCATAAATCGCACCAAAAAGCAACATAGTAGTGCTAATCTAGGTGAATGTCACGGACTTAGAAGTCTGTAGTAAACGATGCGATTAAGGTTAGGACATACTGAACGGCTGAAATGGCGAAGTATTAATAGTAAACCTTCTGCCCTAGAGCATCCTGCCTTGGAGCCTTCGGCTATAAGCGATGTCAGTGTTTATGGCGAAGACCGCGCAACGACAAACCTAGCTTAAGTCTGTGACATTCCTTTTACCATTTCGCTACGTCCAGAAAAACAGATGGCAACCTTAGTTATAACCACCGAAACGGTTTTCAAAACTAAACCGATTCAGTCTTCAGACCTCCCGGACTCCGAGAAGCACCCTGTATCCCAGGGAGAATTCGGACTGGCAAGTTACCAGGAGGAAAAGGGTCATTTTAAAGTTACTTTAGCTAATCCCCTTGGCGATCGCACGGAATGGTATGTGTTTCAAGGACACGCCGATGTCCTCAACACCTCTACCTTAGTCATCACGCAAGATACGATTTTCAAGACCAAACCCCTGCAAGCCAAAGACCTACCCGACTCCGAGAAATTCCCCGTTTCCCGACGAGAACTCGCGGTCAAAACCTTCGAGGAACGAGGCGTTCATCTGCTGGTGACATTAATTAATCCAATTGACAGTGATGCTAACCGCCTGGATTGGTATGTGTACGAAGGTCACATCGATTTACTCAAAATCGCCACCTACTCCCCACCCATGGACGAACCCGAACCCGTGAATCGGGGGATTTTGTTCAAATTACCAGGACGCGGACAGGTGGGAACGAAGGACTCGATCATACCCAATGGCAATTTTACCTGGGGTGAAGCGACCAAAAATGGCACTCGCATACCTGTTAATGAACTGATTGTGAATAACATCATCGCCATGGCGCGACGGATGGAAGAAGTAAGAGAACGGTTGGGAAATCGACCCACAATTATTACCAGTTGGTATCGACCTCCGCGTGTGAATCGGGCGGTTGGTGGTGCGACGCGTTCCACTCACTTACAAGGACATGGGGTTGACTTCGTGGTCAGTGGACTAACACCGCGAGACGTGCAGCGACAACTTGATTCCTGGTGGCCCGGTGGATTGGGATATGGTCGGACTTTTACCCATCTGGATAATCGAGGGTATCGGGCGAGGTGGAATTACAATTAGGGGCTGCTGAATAAGTCTTGTGGTGAAGGGGAGCGGGGGAAGCTGGGGAAGCTGGGGAAGCTGGGGAAGCTGGGGGAGCTGGGGGAGCAAGGGTACATTTGCCCTGAGCAAGGTGATGCCATACATGGGAAGGATGCTATCCGATTCCCTTGAAGAAAACCCTCTGTAAATAAAGCTCAAAGTATTGATGGGCTTTGCGGTTTTGGCTTTGTGCAGCAAGCGCCAATTAGCTATTGCCTGTTCCCTGTTCCCTACTTAAATAAATTGCCAAAGTTTAATCGTTTTATCTTGAGCCGCACTTGCCAAGGTTGAACTATCTGGACTAATTGCCACAGACATGACACCAGCGGAATGATCTGATAAGGTCTGGATCAGTTTTCCACGACCCGGATGCCAAAGTTTAACCGTTCCATCAGCACTCCCACTGATTAATAGGCGACCTTTGGCGCTGATTGCAATAGAATGAACCGCATCTGTATGTCCAGTCAGCGTCAATAAAATATCGCCTGTCCTCAAGTTCCAGACTTGAATCGTCGCATCAGCACTACCACTGATTAAAAGTTGACCACTAGGACTAAAGGCAAGTGAATTGACGGCATCGGTATGCCCCTGTAGGGTTAGTTGAATTTCACCTGTGGCTAAATTCCACAATTTGATCGTGCGATCTGCACTACCAGTTGCCAGAATATGTCCATCTGGACTGATGGCAACTGTTTGAATCATGCTGGAATGACCATCAAGAGTTTTCCGTATATCTTGTGTGTTAATATTCCAAATGTTAATTGTTTTATCAGCACTACCACTGGCGAGAAGCTGTCCATCTGGACTAAACGCAACTGACTTAATCCAACCTGAATGTTGCTTCAGGGTATGCTTTAATGTTTGGGTCGTTAATTCCCAAAGTTTAATCGTGTGATCCCAACTCCCACTGACTAAAAACTGTCCATCTGGACTAAAAGCAATGGCATCAATTAAGCTAGAATGTCCAGAAAATGTACAACTGGGTATACCACTCTCCAGATGCCAGAGTTTGACGCTACGATCCGCCCCCCCACTCGCCAGGATATGTCCATCCGGGTGAAAGGCGATCGCATGAATCGAACTCGAATGACCCCGCAACGTCCGTACACATTGCCACGTCGGTGTTAGCGTGTTTGGCGTCACCGATGGATTTGGGGAAGCGACTGACAATGATTGGGCTAACGTCTGGGTGAGATGCAAATCCTGGAGAATCTGGGCGGCTGACTGATAGCGCAGTTTTACCGCCCCCTCCAGCATTTTATTCAAGGTTTGCGTGAGGCGATCGCTAATCGGTTCAACTCGGTAATCTTGCCAGACCCAAATTCCTTCTAAACTGTTAAACAAATCAAAGGGGTGAATACTGGTGAGTAAATGAATACAAGTCACCCCTAAACTGTACAAATCACTACTCGTACTCGCTTTACCCATTAGCTGTTCTGGGGCAGCGTAAGCCGCAGAACCAATCGTCGTTCCGGTTCGGGCTAATGCAGTTTTCGTCGTCAGTTTGGCGGCACTAAAATCAACTAGAACCAGTTTTTCAGCATCTGTTTCAATTCCTGGACTGGGACAACAGATAATATTGGCTGGATTAATATCTCGGTGAATAACCTGATGAGAATGAATATACTGCAATACAGGCAAAAGTTGTGCCAAAATATGTCGAATCTGGGCTTCCTTAAATGATCCGGATTGGGCTAATCTTTGGGCTAAACTCTCTCCCTCCACTAAGCGTTGCACGATCGCACCCGTCGTTCCCATTGGCGGATTAGGTTCAAAATAAGCCAGCAGTCGGGGAATCTGAGGATGTTCGCCTAGGGTTTGTAATCGGGCAGCTTCTTGACGAAAAGACGCCGCCGCTTTCTCAATATTGGTTGTACCTTGATTGGTAGGTGAAAACTGCTTGATAATACAAGCAGATAATCCCAACTCCGATTCGTCAATTGCCCGAAAGGTACGACCAATACCCCCCTGACTCATCAACTCCATTGCCCGGTAGCGATCGCCTAAAAGTAATCTTGACCCACAAGTGGAGCAAAATCTGGCATGATCAGGGTTGTCGGGTTTGGGGCAAGTCAGATTAAGGCAATAACTCATTCGTGAATTTTGGGAGTCAGGAATTTATCCTATTGTGGCTTGTATTCAGCCTCCCCAGCTTCCCCAGCTTCCAGACGTAGCATGCTACGTCTCTACATCGCTCCCCCAGCTCCCCAATCTCCCCATCATGCTTCCTGTATCCGGCTAATGGACGGCTGGCGTATCATCAAATCCTCAGTCGTTGACACAAAACCATGTCTGCTGTACCAGGCGCGTAAATTTTCTATGCCAAAAGGACTACCCTTGTCCAATTCTAGAGTAATCGGTTTATCATTCAACATTTGACAAAGCATCTTCAGGATTTTAGATCCATACCCTTTGCCACGATTACCAGGCATGACATTTAAGAAATGGATAAAGTACGAGGTTTCATCCTCGCAAACAGAAACCACTCCAACTAAGTCATCTGCCTGACTAAACTCATACCTCATTTCCCCTTGATATCCAAAAGTTCTGGGAAAGACTCGTACCGATAGATTCACGGTTGACTCATCCTCTCGTCCATTCAAGTTATACATCACCCTATTGTCAAAGTCCGGTTAGTGCGTCGGCAGATGTAACCCTAGTGCAAGAAGGCAGAAGGCAGGAGGCAGAAGGCAGAAGGGCAGAAAGCTTATACCATAAGATTTTGCACCTTTTTTAACTGGAGAGTTACTTCCGCCGCGCTGGTCTAGTTAGCATTTCGTCTTATGTCTTGTGTTTGCTTCCTCAGCTTCAGTAGACACCCATGGAACGTAACAGGCGGCGCGATCGCGTTTAGGTTGAACATCTGGAAAGGTGATTGAATCACAGCTTCTGAAGAAAAATCTATCTTTTTGGAGATACCCCTTTGTCAATTATCGTTTCCTCTGATAGAGGTAAACCAGACTTCAATCAAAAATAATAAAAATGTAACAAACTCTCATGGGAGAGAACGCCAATGCGATATAAAAATCTTACAGCCATAGGAATCATAGCCGCCATGTTCGGCTTAGCGAACCCTGTCTCGGCTCAATCACCAGTCACGACCAAAGCCGACGACGTTACTCTCTCTGGTGAATCCTTAAGGGACATTGAACAGAGAAATCTCGGCGATGATTTTGACCAGTTCTTTTTAGATGATCCAGCCCTGGCATGGAGAGGAACGGGTGGTAGCCAGATTAATTTTAACAACCAAGCTGGTACTGACTTCCAGTTAATAGACGATGTGGAAATCTCAGTGAACGAACCCTTATCTCCACCCATCAGTCCGATCAATTTCCGCAGACACGAGAATTTAAGCAGCGGTCTTGATCGCGTGGAAGTAGAAGTTGAACTTGATTAATGGTTAGCAGTGTTTCCGGACGTAGGGGCGGGTTTAGGGTTTTCATGCACACGATTAAATGATAACGTTGATTCAAAACCCGCCCTGACAGAGTGGCAGAGTTTGGGCTGAGACCGTGGAGAGTGATTATCTGGCGCTATTGTCACCAACCCCATAAGCACCTATTTCAACACAATCTTATGATTCGTTTCCGCCGATTGGCAAGCAGCTTCTCCAACCTGAAGCGCATATAAACTGGCTTCACTCGACACATACAGAGGCTTTCCATCCACCAGATGATCTAATACCATTTCTGTATCTTTAACAAATAAACCGCGACGCCCTGCTACAGTGATGGGGTGTTCTTCCTCGCCGCGAATTAATTTACCTTGATCACCCTCAAATAGTAACGTTCCTTGATCACCGTGGATTTCAAACGTCCGCCGTCTCTGCCAGAATACGTCTCCTTTACCATAGGTGACATGGGCAATTAGTCCCTGAATAAACTGTAATTGAGCCGTACAGAGACAGGCACGATAATAGTCTGAATTTTGCCAAAACTGAGTATTACAGCTAACGGTTGCGACGTTACCAAATAAATTAGTAAATCGATGGATGTGGGGTAATGCCGCTTTAAAGGGAAAGCCAAATAAGTCCCGATGGTATGTCCAACGCTGCGGCGCTGGATGCTTCGGCACAATGGTGACATATCGGGCATAAACAGGAGTGCCAATCTCTGGTAAGGATTGCTGTAAGGCTTGATGTAAGCCACCTAATAGCTCAATATGTTCCACATGTAGGAGTTTGCCTTGAGCTTGGGCAAGGGCAATTAGGGATTCGGCTTCTGTCGGATCAAGGGAAATCGGATATTCGACGACAACATGTTTCCCGGCGGTTAAAGCCTGCTTAACAATCGCACCATGATCACGATTAATCGTACAAACAAAGACTAAATCCACATCCGGATGTGCCACCACCTGTTGCCAAGACTCCACGGCGCTGGTTTGGTGACGTTGTACAAAATCTTGCACGGTTTCCGGGGTATGCCCACAGACAACCACCAGCTGCGATCGCGCATCCGCCTGTAAGGTTTGCGCCCGTTGGTTAGCAGCATATCCAGTCCCAACAATACCAGCCCTAATGGGCAGTTTATCAATCATTCGTGAATGAGTCCTCTCTTCAACATCCCCCTATTTAGCGACTAGAAACGAATTGTTTACGTCCTGGCTATTTTACCTTATTTTGCCTTCTGGAAGACTCTTTTTTCAACAACGCACCAAATCCGAGAGCTACACCAGAACCGAGGATAGTCAAGGGTTCGGGAACAGGTTTGCCAACTTTGATTTGATACGCCAGGTTAGAGCGAGTCGGTTGAGTTCCAGTCCAACTGAAGTTCACTTTACCTTGAAGTGTAAAC
This sequence comes from Coleofasciculus sp. C1-SOL-03, assembly GCF_040220555.1. Taxonomy (NCBI): domain Bacteria; kingdom Bacillati; phylum Cyanobacteriota; class Cyanophyceae; order Coleofasciculales; family Coleofasciculaceae; genus Coleofasciculus; species Coleofasciculus sp. C1-SOL-03. The sequence goes on along the minus strand of NZ_JAVJUO010000220.1, from coordinate 33,004 downwards.
TCTTCTGAGATGTCGCTAATCTTTAGATAGTCCTCTTCGTCATCAATCGGTTCAGAAAAGGCATCCAAAGCCTCATCATTGAAAACCAGACTATCGATCCGCACATTGCTGTTAGCCGTTTCGTTGGTACGTATGTATATCGTATCAATTGAACCACTAAACGCTTCGCTACTTAGTGCTGTGCCTTCAACACTATAGTTGACCATTGAGCCATCGTAGTTCAATGTGAAATCGTATTCTGTACCCTGTTCCCAGACAAACTGAGCTGACTGTACAGGTTGTCCGGATTTATCATTAATTCCTAACTCACGTTCAGCATTATTCAAACTGTTATTACCAATTCGCCCTTCAGCAACGAAGAGTTCGGTAAAGTTTAACTCATTGAACTGCTCTTTGGTCAAGTCGGGTAGACTCGTGACTGTAGCGGCACTGGCAACACCTGACACGAGCGACAGACCCGCCGTGGCTAAACCAACGCCTAAAGCCACTCCAGCCGTTCGGAACGAAAATTTTGAGTAGATGCTATTCATAGTTACACCCCGTATATGTACTTACCTAACAGTATAATTCTCTTTTGAGAGAATTTCTGTAAAGTGTTGATGAAGTCAGATCCAAATCCTAGCGCAAAATCCATAGTTATGTTATGTCAACAAAAATTGTCAATATTTTTTAAGTAGGGCAGCATTTCCATACCATCCAACGGGGAACAAATAGAGCATTGTCTATAGTTATTCTCAATTAGCTAGATGGATGCTAGCTGAATATCCCAGAATCAACCCGATAGAGGCTGTTGGGAAAAAAAGCATTAGGAATTAGGAGAGTTGATATCTAAGTAGTTTCTTGCGGTTGAATTTAACTCTAATGGCACTGAAAAGTGTTCATTTTTGGCTCGCCGAAACTCTTGATATAGCGTAGGGTGGGCATTGCCCACCAACATACCAGTCAATACCATTCAACTTAACTCCCCTCGCCAAACCGATATCCCTTCCCGTATACCGTATGAATCAGAGGCGCTTCACCAGGAGCCTCTATTTTGCGTCGTAACAAGCGCACTAAAGCCGCTAAGACATTACTACTGGGTTGTTCCTCATCCTGCCACAACTGCTGATAAATTTCTCCATGAGTCAACAGTTGACCCGAATGACGCATAAAATAGTCCAGAAGCTGGGTTTCTTTTTCCGAGAGTTCAATGAGTCGTTCATTGCGATAGGCGAGTTGATTTTCTACATCCAGTTCTAAAGAAGCGACGCGCAACCGAACAGGCGCATTGGTTTCCGTCGCCATTGAACGCCGCAGCAAGGCGCGAACTCGAGCCAGTAATTCTCGCAGTTCAAAGGGTTTGACGAGATAATCATCCGCCCCTGCATCCAATCCCATAACTCGATCATCCAGGGTATCTTTAGCGGTAAGGAAGAGAACAGGCGTCGTTTTCCCTTGCGATCGCAACTGTTGGCAAAGCTCTAACCCAGACTGATGGGGTAACATCCAATCTAGTATAAGTAAGTCATAGTCGCTTTGCATCGCTAATTGGCGTCCGGATTTCCCTTCATCGGCGACATCAACCTCGTATCCCTCCCGTTTAAGGACTCGGCTTAAGGGATCAGTAAGTTCCACTTCATCATCAACCAACAGAATACGCATTATTCATTCGTTAGGGAACAGGGAATAGGGAACGGGGAACGGGGAATACACTATATCATGGTGAATATTGCTGCGCTTAACGATGCCCATGTCTGTATCCCGGCTCAATGTAACCGAAGGCTGGCTAGAAGCCAATCAGCAGTATCTGATGGGAGAGATTGCCCGAGTGCGTCAAGCCTTGGAACGCAAGAGTGATCAAATCACTACAGGTATCTCTCTTACCTTAACCAATGGCTTCTATCCCAATGGAAATGGTTCCTACCATCAACCCGACACATCGCTTTCACCGCCTCCCTTGTTAGATCAGCTTTGCCAAATGTTTGGGCTATCCTCCTTTGAGCGAGATTTGCTGCTGTTATGTGCTGGGATGGAATTTGACGCCTCTTGGGGGTTACTCTGTGGCATCGCTCAAAGTAATGAACAAATGAATTATCCCACATTTGCTCTAGCGTTGAATATATTACCCCATGGACATTGGGGGGCGCTGACGCCGGATGCACCGTTGCGCCACTGGCGGTTAATTGATGTGGGTGAAGGGTTTACGTTAACCAGTAGTTCGCTACGGATTGATGAGCGGATTTTGCATTACCTGCGTGGGGTACAATATATTGATGAGCGCTTGGCGATTATGGAGGAACCCATGCCTTTACCGGGTATTTTGGTATCCTCTCATCAGCAAAGTGTACAGCAAATCGCTACAACTTGGTTACAAGTCGGGGAAGGTACATTCCCCGTGGTACAGCTATGTGGAGAAGATGTCACCAGTAAACGGGCGATCGCGCGAGCGGTATGCGATCATTTAGGGATTAATCTTCATGCTCTTTCTGCTGAATCTCTACCCACCGATACCAGTCAACTGAATATCGTTAAGATACTCTATGAACGGGAATGGGCATTAAGTAGCACGGTTCTGTTGCTCAACTGTGATCATCTCGAAACCAATGATCCAGCCAGAGAAAGTGCGATCGCCCGTTTCATTGAAAGCCTGAACACACCCCTGATTGTCACGAGTCGCGATCGACGCCGCCAACGCCAGCGCCCGATAATTACCATAGATGTCCATCATCCCACCAGTGATGAGCAGCGTTTAATTTGGCAAGACGCTTTAGCCGATAAAGCCACAAAACTTGAGCCTGCAATCAATCTATTAGTCTCCACATTTAACCTCAGCGCCCCCAACATTCATACCGCTTGCTTAACCATCAAAGGAATGGATCTTGAGACGCCCGAAGAAGATGAACAACCTATAGACGAAGAAACCAACAACCCATCTGCCCTTCCACCCTTTACCACTAAATTGTGGGACGTTTGCTGTATTCAAGCCCGTCCCCGCATGGAAGAATTAGCCCAACGGATTGACACAGCCGCCACTTGGGACGATTTAATTTTGCCGGACAGAGAACGCACTGTCTTGACAGAAATTGTCACCCATGTGCGCCACCGGATGAAAGTCTATGAAAGTTGGGGATTTGCCGGAAAAAGCCGACGTGGTTTGGGAATTAGCGCTCTATTTGCTGGTGCCAGTGGAACCGGGAAAACTATGGCAGCCGAGGTGATCGGCAAAGAGCTACGATTAGATGTCTATCGGATTGACCTCAGTTCCGTTATTAGTAAATATATTGGTGAAACTGAAAAGAACTTACGTCGGGTATTTGATGCTGCAGAAGGAGGCGGATCGATCCTGTTATTTGATGAAGCGGACGCCCTATTCGGTAAGCGTTCTGAAGTCAAAGACTCCCATGATCGCCATGCCAATATTGAGGTCAGTTATCTGTTGCAGCGCATGGAATCCTATCGAGGATTGGCAATTTTAACCAGCAATATCAAAAGTGCCTTAGACCAAGCCTTTCTGCGCCGGATTCGCTTTATTGCTCAATTTCCTTTCCCCAACGCGGAGCAACGCCAAGAAATTTGGAAACGGATTTTTCCGAAACAGACACCAACAGAGAAGCTGGATTATCGGAAATTAGCAAAACTGAATGTGGCAGGGGGCAATATTCGGAGTATTGCCATGAATGCGGCGTTTATCGCGGCAGATGCTGGGGAAGCCGTGCAGATGAAACATATTTTACAAGCCACTAAGAGCGAATATGTGAAACTAGAGCGACCGTTAACCGATGTGGAAATCCGGGGATGGGTTAAATAAGAGGTTGAGGGATTGTAAAAATTAGTGCCATGGCACGTCTGCCAATTGTATGTAGGGGCGGGTAGAGGTTTGGTCACCAAACCCCTACGGCTTGGGCTGTCGCTACTATTCCCTAAAGTTCCGTAACAATTTGAGCGATCGCGAATTGCATAAAGGACTTGTGCAGGATAATATTAAGTATCCACACGTTGAGTTGGGAAGACTGGTCATGGGTAGCAAACGGCGTCTTAACAAAAAAACATCCTGGCAACCGACCTCTTTACCAGTACGGAATCCTTTACAACCGCGCCCATTTGGTAAAGGTATCCAGGCGAGACGAGCCGAGTTACCAAAGACTAATGTGTTGCAAACTCGTCCCTTCGGTACTCCCAAGCAGGCATCTACGCCTAAACAAGAGATGCCAGATCTCCAAGCTAAACTTAAACAAGCAGAGAGCTTTGGCTATAATGCCGCTAATATTCCCACGTTAGCGTCGTCCACACCGATTCAGGCAAAGCTAACCATTGGAGAACCGAATGATAAGTATGAGCAGGAAGCGGATCAAGTAGCCTCTCAAGTCGTTAATCAAATTAATTCGCCTCAGAGTCAGCAGTCGGTTCAGGGTAAGACTGTACAACGGGAAACTTTACCACCACAAGAGGAAGAAGAAACTCCCGTTAGTGCCAAACTCGAATCAGGGACACTACAACGGGAAGCTTTACCACCAGAAGAAGAGGAAGAGGAAACTCCCGTTAGTGCCAAACTTGAATCAGGGGCACTACAACGGGAAGCTTTACCACCAGAAGAAGAGGAAGAGGAAACTCCCGTTAGTGCCAAACTTGAATCTGACACTATCCAGCGTCAAGGTATTCCTCCTGAAGAGGAAGAGAAAAAAAAAATTAGCCCAAAGTTAATGAGGAAATCCCAATCGGGAACAGGGAGTACAAATTCCTCCGTTAACTTAGAAGAATCGATTCAACAAAAGCGGGGTCAGGGACAATCCCTCTCAGAGGATATCCGCGAACCGATGGAGCAAGCATTTGGCGCTGATTTCAGCGGGGTCAAGGTACACACTGATAGTCAATCAGACCAGCTTAATCGCTCAATTCAGGCGCGTGCTTTCACAACAGGACAAGACGTTTTCTTTAAACAGGGCGAATACAACCCTGGAAGTAAGAATGGACAGGAATTACTTGCCCATGAGTTAACTCATGTTGTTCAGCAGACAGGTACTGTTCAGCGCGATGATGATCCGGCAAAAAAAGACCAAAAAAAGTCTAAGAGTACCATTGAGGAACTCAGAGACGCATTAAGCGGTTGGGGGGCAGATTCAGCCAAGATTTTGCAGTTGCTAGGTAAAGCGTCTGCTTCCGAGAAGAAGCAGATATTAGCTGACTCTAGACTGATGGGTCAACTCCAAAGTAAACTGAGTCGCCGTGAGATGCTTCAAGCCCTCAATGCTCTGGAGGCTCCCCTTAAACAAAAGCTGAATGCAGCAATGAAGGGTTGGGGTTGTGATGCTCAGGTGATTAAGGATCTAACAGCCAGTGCCAAAGACGCAGAGAAGAAAGCCGTTTTAGCTGACACAGCGCTGGTTGCTCGACTCTCAAGCGAGTTGAGTCGAGCCGATATGTTGACAGTTTTAGGCAACCTCAATGCGCCTGTGAAAGACAAACTCAATGCGGCGATGGATGGTTGGGGAGTCGATGCTGAGGCGATTAAGGCTCTGACCAAAGGGGCATCAGATGCACAAAAGCAGGCAGTTTTGAATGACGCGGCACTGGGATCGAGGCTTTCGAGTGAGTTGAGTCGAGCCGATATGTTGACAGTTTTAGGCAACCTCAATGCGCCTGTGAAAGACAAACTAAATGCGGTGATGGATGGTTGGGGGACAGATGAGCAGGCTATCCGTGAACTTATGGTGAACGCGACAGGGGCTGAGCGCAATAAAGCGTTAAGTGATACGGTGCTAGTGTCCAGACTTGCATCTGAACTTTCTCTGTCTGAGATGATGAGCATTCTTGCGGATGCAGGCGTTCCCTTTAAAACCCGATTTGAACTAGCGCTCAACCCTTGGTCAGCAGAACTTAGCCAACTTCAACCTCTGGTGGAAAATGCCACTGACGCTGAACGCCAAACCGTTTGGTCAGATGCTGCACTTATGAGCCAAGCTAATACAGCTCTGGGCGAACAAGATTACCTCACCTTAGTGACTACCTTGGGCATGTTCCAGCCGGGAACCACCGCAGAAGATGGGAAGAGTCATACCTCGGCGGGTGATGCAGATACTTATATCCAAACCCACATTGCCACTTATGTGGCTGAAGCGGTCAAGAATGGTCGGCAAATTGCTGGACTCGTAGCCGTAGTGGATAATGCCGATTGGGATCGAGCCGGGATTGCCCATTATGGAGCCTCAACTTGGAATGGAGGCAAGAAAACTCAAATTAATGGCTTTGTGGATAGTCAAGGTCGAGTCTGGATTCACAAGGATCGAGGAAATGCGGGTACGATGATTCACGAGGCAGTTCACAAATATTCTGATCATGGGTTAATTGGGATTAGTCAACCTCTGAATGAAGGGGTGACAGAATATTTCACCCGTAAAGTTTGTGCGGCGGTTACGCCTCCAATTACCGGACGTCTCAACTACCAAAATAACTACGACTGCGTAGTCGTCTTGGTGAGTCTGGTCACAGAATCTACCATAGCCAGTGCCTATTTTGACGGCAAGACAGATGAGTTAAAGAACGCTTTCATCAAAGCCAAGAGCGAAACAGACTGGGATGACTTCATTGGTGAAACTAAGCAAAATCGGTGGGCAAATGCAACTAGATTATGTACCCCATAAACGCCTATTCGTTTCAGTTCTGGTAGGCATGGTCATCGTGAGTGTAGGTACAGCTTGCAATGAAACGGCAAGTAGTACTCCTAAAGCTGACTCGGAAATAGAAAATCAATCATTTGATTCTCCGAGAAAACAGTCTAATGCCCAATCCCAAGACATGAAAAGGAGAAATTCCATGACAACAGAAATGCTGGGGCAAGAACTGCAAAGAGCGCGTGTGCTGCTGAGTCAGGCAAATGAACCACTCCAGGAAGTAGACCCAGAACTTCCACCTGAAAATATCGGTGCTTTGGGCGGTATTGGTTTCGAGGTGAAAAACCCTGATGTTAAACTGAGTATCTATGTCTTCGAGTATCAAAACCAGCACGCTGATGCTGTAGAAAAACTGATGGCTCAAGTTCCTCAGGAGGGAACCCGAATTCTTCACGGTTCAAATGGTTCTCTACTGTTTTTTGGGCATACACGAACTGATGGTCCAGATGGTATAGACGCAAAGTTTCGCTTGGGTGGTCTAGCTTCCGCTTTTGCTGGTCAGGAATAGTAATGGATATTGAACGGCTAAGACAACTCTGTTCACTTCAGAGTCTTGAGGTTACCCAAGATATCGACGAAGTGTTACACAGACTCAGGAATCCTCTAGCTGAATATGCAGAGTTGGAGTTGCGGTCTGATGGGAAGCACGTTGATCTAATCACCTTAAGCGAAGACCCCAACGCGGTGGATGAGTTTTTGGCAATATTAAAAGACCGAGGAACTCCTGAGGCAGATTGTGCCATAATGATTGCCCTGGCTAATTTTGGAGCGGGTTGTGTTGTGGGAATGAAGCTGCCAATCGCTGGGTCAGTTTCCGGAGGAGAGATGTACATTCGAGGTGCAATTCCGCTGTCGGAAGTTGAGTACTTTTTGGCACAACGGGGTGTGGGTTCAGAAGCGATCGCGCAGATTTCAGGATTAGCTCAAATCTTTGAAAAGGACTACACTCATATTCTGGCAGCCGATGCCACGTCTCCTCCCAGTTTTAGCGTATTTTTCACCACCTATCTCGTTCCTGGTGACGAAGAACGTGACCGCGATCGCTTGCAGCAGGCGCTTGCGAAAACGGGTGTTACGGAAGATGGTATTGAAAAATTTCTGCCCTTACATCGTTTGCTGGGTGCCTCACGACCCGAAACTCTCTACTTTTCTTGGAGGATCAAGGATGGCAAACCGACAATTGGAGCTAAAATTGACTACGCGGGTGTTCGACTTGGGCTTGTTTCAGAGATGCTCACAGGGATCGGTGTAGCTAATCAAGCTAGACTCCCGATCAAATGGGGTACACAGCTTAATGTACGACAAGCTAACTATGCGGGTCTTGTCATTGGCTCTCACCAACCATCAGGTGTTCGCGCCTACTTTACCATTCCTAGTACAACACACTGAAGAATTGGAGAACCTAATGCTCAGTGTTTCATAAGTAGGTGGACACAATAAAAGTCTGAGAAGAAGTAACTTTAGCTTGGCGATAAAACTTGACATAAAAACAAAATAATGCTAAATATCATGTATATCTCCAGTTAAATTTGGAGGGGGCTATGGGTATCCGACGACGAATCCGCAAAAAACGGTCTGGGGAAGACGAGTTTATTCCAGCACCGAGTTCGTTACAGACGCGCTCCTTCGGGAAGGGTATCCAAGCCAGACAAGCTAAGTTACCTGCAACCAATCTCTTGGAAACACGCCCCTTTGGTTCCCCCAAAAAGGCATCCACTTCATCTCAGGAAACCGCAGATATCCAGACGCAACTGAAACAAGCCGAACGTTTTGGGTATAACGCGGCAAATATTCCAGTATTCCCACCCAAGAAACCGAAAAAGAAACCGAAAAAATCAAAAGAGAAAGCGTCTCATCCGGATCAAATCGTCACCCATAACCATCCCGGTGGAACGCCTCTGAATCAGGATGACATTGTATCGGCAATTGAAAAAGACACCAAAGAGGTACAAGCCGTGGGTCATTATGGTAAATTTAGCCTACGGCGTCAGCAGGATACCTGGCAAATCAGTCAAGAGCAAGTCGCCAGGGCGTATGCTCAAGGGGTTGAGCAGTGGTTGCGAGAATGCCCACAGGAACTAACGGAACATTATCCGGCGAAAAAGGATATCCCGCAAGCGGGAGCAACCTTTAAACAGGATTTGTTTATGGCAAACTATTTTGCCTGTAAAATCTTGGCAGAACAAAGTCGAGGTGCTGTGGTTGATGAACATCCTGATGAGAAGGAACTAATCCAAAAACGGGCGAATCTATACCGCGAGAGAATTGTTGTCCCGCTTAAGCGCACTTCCCCGATCAACCCTAATCCGGCGGGTACGAGTCAGGGGACAAAGCTGCAAGCCCCGAAACTGATGAGCGATCGCCTAGAATAGTCATTTGGTTGCGATCGCGCTTTTTTTGTATTATATATCTTTATGCTCAATGGCGGGTTGGGTTGAATCCTTATCGGTGAGCAAGGGCAAGTTTTATTGTTCATTTATCGGTAGGGAGGGCGGGTTTTGTTGTTTATTTATCGGTGAATATCGGAATTGAATGGCTAAACCCGCCCCTACAATTTGTAATTCCTGCCTAAATCTCTCTATTCTATTCCAATTGTGAAACGTTTTCAGCAAAGCATAAAAATACTCACTATCCGAAATTATCGCTTTTCTCGCTATCCGAAACAAATCCTGATTCTCTTGGCTACAGTCAGTCTGATTTGCACTCAGGTTATCGCTCAAGATGTCCCCATTTATAGCCCCAGGGATATCTTTCATCCGGTTATCGCGGAAAATGGTATGGTTTCCTCTCAAGAACACTATGCCACACAAGCAGGTTTGGCTGTGTTAAAAGAGGGTGGAAATGCCATTGATGCTGCCGTCACCATGGGATTTACCATGGCGGTTACATTACCCAGTGCGGGAAATATTGGCGGCGGTGGATTTATGCTTGTCCATTTAGGTGATGACAATCAAACCATTGCCATTGATTATCGGGAAAAAGCCCCAAAATCCGCCACTCGTGATATGTTTCTGGATGAAACCGGTGACGTTGATCCTGAAAAATCTCGCCATAGTTATTTAGCTGTTGGTGTTCCGGGAACCGTTGCTGGGTTAACTATGGCATTGGAAAAATACGGGACAATTTCTTTAGCACGGGCGTTACAACCTGGGATTGAATTAGCCGAAAATGGGTTCCCCGTTTCCGAATATGTGCATCGTTCCTTAGTTGCTGTGAAAGAACGGATGCAAGCCTATCCTGCAAGTATGGCAATCTTTTATAAACCAGGAGGAGAACCTTATCAGATTGGTGAAACTCTGGTGCAAAGAGATTTAGCGCAGAGTTTGAGATTGATTGCTAGGGAAGGATCAAAGGCATTTTACCAGGGTGCGATCGCCGAGGCAATTGTGGCAGAGATGGAAGCCAATGATGGCTTGATTTCTAAGGCGGATTTAGCCGAGTATCAACCCGTTATCCGAGAACCGATTCGCGGTACTTATCGCGGCTATGAAATTTATTCTATGCCACCACCGAGTTCTGGCGGAATTCATTTGGTACAATTGCTGAATATTTTGGAAGCATTTCCTCTGGGAGAATTGGGACAAAATACCGCCCAAACGATTCATTTACTCACCGAAAGCATGAAACTGGCGTATGCGGATCGGTCGAAATATTTAGGGGATACTGATTTTGTGTCTGTCCCGATTTCTGGATTAATCTCTAAATCCTATGCCGAACAGCTACGCCGCAAAATTAATTTAACTCAAGCAACGCCGAGTCAAGATATTGCTCCGGGTAATCCTAATGTGTTTATAGAAAGTAACAATACCACTCATTATTCAGTTATAGATAATCAGGGTAATGCTGTGGCAAATACGTATACTTTAAACTTTAGTTATGGCAGTAAAATAACGGTTCCGGGGACAGGGATTCTGCTCAACAATGAAATGGATGACTTTTCCGCCAAGCCCGGAGTCCCCAATGCGTTTGGTTTAATTGGTGGAGAATTTAACGCCATTGAACCGGAAAAACGAATGCTCAGTTCCATGACACCAACGATTGTCTTAAAAGATGGGAAGCCGTTTCTGGTGACGGGAAGTCCAGGAGGGAGTCGGATTATTACGACGGTGTTACAGGTTATTTTAAATGTAATTGATCATGACATGAATATTGCTGAAGCAACGAATGCCGTTCGGGTACATCATCAATGGCTTCCGGATCAGTTGATGATTGAACCCGGATTAAATGGAGATACGATGCGTCTGTTAGAGGACAAAGGACATCAGATTACCGTCACCAATACCATGGGAAGTACCCAAAGTATTATGTTAGTTGATCAAAGTTTAAACGGTGCATCTGACCCCCGACGTACTGGTGCTTTAACCTTGGGATATTAAGTGCTGTTGTTAGGGTTCTATTTGACTTGCCCACCTCAAGTTAAAAATAGTGTATCCCATCCGTAGGGGCGCAATGCATTGCGCCCTTTATTGAATTGCGCTGTTGACCCCAGTCATTCAACAGATGCCCAACATGAATATCGGTGTCGGTGGGTTAGGTTGGATAGTTAATAATTGAATGGTTATCGCCTCAATTCAAGTCCCGCCTAACCCACGATGGCGGACTGACACAGCTAAAATTGTGGATTAGACTTTACCATTGAATAGGGCGCACGTCTGTGCGCCCCTACGGTTTCCGGGCGTAATTCTAATTCATCAAATAAGGTGTGCCACGCCACTACTCTTTTAGATATGGCGGATTTTCAGCCAGGATTTAGTTACCTAATGTTACGCTGGCAAAAAACTGAGTCCCAGGTCATGTAGGGTTATAGATGAACCCCTACTCAGTTGGTGTTCGGTAATGCCTTCCTCGATTTCTCCTTTATCTCAGCCCGAACCGGAAAATACATGTCCGGATTGTCTGTCTATGACATTGGCAGGCATTCTGGTACAACCTGTAGACCATCCTGACTATCTGGAGTTTCTGCAACCGTTCCCAACTCCACAAATTGACCTGTACTTAACCCTTAAGTTTAGCCAGCAGTGGGAGTCTCTACCTCAAGGACGGGTTCAGTTTGGACTCAAGGGAGGAGCATTGCGGCTGAGGGTAGAAGGGGGTGAGATTCCTTATGAGTCTCGGATCATGGGTTCTCTGGAATTGGGTGTACCAACGGTGGAGACGGATTCTCCAGCCAATGGTTCAATCCGCGATCGCACCTCATCCGAGTTCGATATGCCCACCCTTGATCTACAGGGAAATGGAGCAACCGGACAACCGTCACTAAACGGGGAACCTAACCATTATTCCATTTGTCACATTACTACAAAAGTGACAGAAGACAACCCCGCCTGGATTTTTGAAGAAGAACGGGGACAGCCTGTTTTAAATGGCTGGCTTAACCAGGTCAAACTCGGTACATTGAATGTCTCTACCCTTCCCTGTCGCCTGGACGCCACATTTGAAGTATCGCGACGAGATATTTGTTTGACCAATGTAGACCGATTGTGGAGTCCGGAGATTAGTCGCAATAAACGGGCGGTGCTGGACAGAGTGATTATTCAGCAGTTGCTGGAACGTAAGTTTAAGCCCTATCTCAGTCGAGTTGAGTTGCATTATCATGGATGAACGTCTTTTTTTCCAACTTCAAGCTCTGATTCAGAAAGTTGTCGCGGCAGAAACTGACAATTTAGCTCAACTGGCGGCGATGGTGGGTCTGAATTTGGCACGGGATTTCGCTGAGTCTAATCTCAGAGATACTCATCTTAGAGGGGCTAACTTGGTGAAAGCCAATCTTAGAGGAACGGATTTGCACGGCGCTAACCTAATTAAGGCGAGGCTGTGCGGGGCAGATTTGCGCGGGGCGGATTTGATTCAGGCAAATCTGTGCGGGGCGGATTTGAGAAAGGCGAACCTGCGCGGTGCGGTGCTGTGGAATGCGGATCTGACTCAGGCAAACTTAGAGGGGGCGAACCTCACGGATGCCAATTTAGGCGGGACAATCTTAAACTACGCCAATTTGAAGACGGTTGATTTGAGAGGCGCTCATCTTTACCAGGCTCGCCTTTATGCCGTTAACTTGAGTGACGCTAAACTTAGAGGAGCAAATTTGGGGAATACTGACCTGAGAGAGGCTAACCTTAAGGACGCCTATATGATTCGTGCTTATTTGGGAGAGGCTAACTTGCAAGGTGCAGATCTCGACGGCGCAAATCTAAGTGAATCGGATCTGAGTCAGGCAAAACTCAACCGTGCTAAATTACGGAATACTCAGCTACGGAATACGGATTTCAGCCTTAGCGATTTGAGTCAGGCGACGCTGATTCGTGCCAATGCGAGCCATGCTCACCTGATTCGGGCTAACCTACAGGGGACGGACTTAATTCGCACGAACCTCACCGGGGCTGATTTACAGGGGGCGGATTTGAGTCTAGCTGATCTGAGTCTGGCTAACCTTTACTTAGCCAACTTAGGCAATGCCAACTTAATTCGCGCCAATCTGAGCATTGCTGAACTCGGCGGCGCTAATCTGAGTCGAGCCAACTTAACTCAGGCAGATTTAAGAGGAGCAAATGTGGAAAATGCTGAGTTTGATCGCAATCCGGGATTGTCTGGTGATATGAAACGGGTGTTGAAACGGCGCGGCGCTATCTTGGCTGAGGTGAGGAGCGATCGCGTGGGGGCGTTGGTGTCTCGGTAACTGGATGCGATCGCTCTTTTTCCCAGGTCGGGCGATCGCGAAATTACTGGTAAGTCCTCATTGTCCCTACTGTGATCGAGGGTCTATAGGAGCACACATTTTCCCATGATAAAAAAATACCTTAAACAACAAAAAAAGTCAATGACTACTATTTTTCTAGCTAAAGTCGAAAATCATTAAATACTACAAACGTACTTAATGACCCAATTTCCTGAACTCGCTCTGGGGCTAATTTGACAAAAAAACGGCTTCATGCATATAAGATTCCTGGATGGGTGTTCTAGGGATATGAAACGGGTGTGGAAACGTTGAGGAGCAATCTTGGCACAGGTGATTGGCGATCGCGTGAGTGTATTAGCTAAGACAATCTCTTTCATTCTTACCCTTTTCCCCGGTCATCTTTTATAATTCTGGGGAATGAGTAAACAAAGATTATGGACGCTAGGTAAAACCTTATGGGCGAAAGTCATAGGGCGAAAATTTGTTCGTGATGTTGGCGTACTGACGATTGCCAACCTATTAGGAGCGCCTCTAAGTTTTCTTCAGGGTATCTTAGTCGCGCGTTGGCTCGGACCAGAACTCTACGGCATTGCTGCATTGGTAATGAGCTATCCCGCTTTGGTTTACACGTTTTTTGATGCCCGTTCGGCTGAGGCATCGGTTAAATACCTTAGTGAGTTTCATGCCGCAGGCGATCGCGAATCGGCACTAGCAATGTGCCAACTGGGATATATCATCGATTTAGCGATCGCGACGTTAGCGTTTTTGCTGGTGTTAGTTACGGCGAGTTGGGCAGCACAAGCGGTGGCTCATCAACCTGAATCAGCAGGACTGATTGTCGTTTATGCAGCTGCCTTTATCCCCCAAGCCTTAGTGGGAACCTCCCAAGCCGTGATCACGACGCTGGGAAAATTTCCTTTGCGGGCGGGAATTGACAGTCTGATCAAAATTCTACGAGTCCTATTGGTGTTAGGTCTAGTTTTAGCAAATTGGCAGGTAGCCGGGGTTATTTGGGGGAGTGTGATCGCCACAGGAGCAACGGGATTGTTGTACGGGATCATGGGCTGGCGGCTAATCTACCGCCATTGGGGGGCGTTCCCTTTGCAAGGAAAATGGCAAAACCTCAAAGGCAGGCGTCGAGAAATTTTTCACTTTCTCTTCTACAATGAACTGAATGCCTTATTAGGCATGATTCCCAAACAAGTCGATGTATTACTTTTGGGGTATTTTCGCAATCCCACAGAAGTTGGCTACTACAAATTAGCCAAGAGTCTATCTAGCCTGGTGAACTATCTGGTAAAACCGTTGCAATCCGTAACCTATCCTGAATTAGCCAGACTTTGGAGTTTAGGGGACAGACAGGCTCTGGGCCAAAGAGTCCAGCGTTTGGCTCTCCGAGTTGGCATCCCGCTAGCTGTTACTGTAATAGCTAGTACCTGCTTAATTCCATTGGTTTTACCATCCATACTAGGGGCGGCGTACTTACCAGCAGTTAGCGCCACCCAACTGTTCTTCATTGGCTCGGCGATATGGTTAGCATTTTTTTGGCTCAGACCCCTGTTTTTGGCGATGGGAAAAATGCGGTTTTGGGTGAGTAATTCAGCGGTGGTTGTAACGCTGACATTATTGGGTTTTGCTGTAGCCATCCCCACCTGGGGCTATCTCGGCTTAGCATGGGTGTGGTTGATTGTCGGGGGTTTGGGCGGTCACCTGTTGGCAACTGCCTATTTCCTTCACACTTGGAAAATGACGAATGGATATTCTGAGGAACCCAAATGAGTACCCAAGTCAAGCAATTTTACGAAACGTATCATGATCAGATTACGGATAAGCGATTCAATTCTCCCTATTGGCTGCGTCGTTATGCTCACCGCCAGATTCACGCTCAGTTTTTACCCTATCTGCAACCTGGACAACGAGTGCTAGACGCAGGATGTGGAGAAGGGGTGCTAAGTTGTCTAGCGGCACAGCAGGGTGTGGACGTTGTGGGAATTGATATCTCCCATCCGAATATTGAGGCGGCTTGTTGTCTGGCAAAAATGTGGAATGTGACTGTAGAATTTTTACAAGCTGACGCTGAGCATCTACCGTTTCCAGATAATAGCTTTGATGTGGTACTGAGTTCCCATGTACTGGAACATCTACCCAATTTGAATCAGGGATTGCGTGAGCTGTACCGTGTAACTCGAAATTTAGCGTTAATTGCCATGCCAACGTGCTTAAATCCAGCCTGTTGGGTCTTACTGGGAGGTGATAATTATTGGAAAGTAGGACGACGCACACCCCTTGCTTTACCTGTCGGTCTATTCAAAACTGTAGCCGCGTGGGTCAACGGTCAAGAAGGTCCTGATCAAGGCTATGCTGGGAACAAGGAACTGCCTCATATTTGGCGATTTCCCTGGGTAATGCGTCAACACATTAAACGTGCAGGTTTCCAACTTGAAACCTTTGAAGCCGGACCTTTGATTGCTCCCTATTTAGCCCACTATATTCCCCACCTCCAAGGACTACAAGTAAGTCTGGATCGGTATCGGGATCGCCCCTTATTGTGTAACTTTGGTTACGGCAGTATGGCAGTATGCAGAAAGCCAGGAAGCCATTAGCACCATGATACTATTCTTTTACTCATCCAAGGCTGAGAAAGCGTAATGAAAGTGGCTTTTATCACGACTAATTTATCTCAGGATAACGGTTGGGGACGTTATTCCTATGAGATTATTAAGCGAATGCCTCAGCATGGAGTTGAGCCTGTCGTCTTAATTATGTCATCGGCTCATTGTCCGGATTTAGAAAAAATTCAAATTCATCCCTTTCTATCGTCTTTTGCGGATGGGATTTTGAAACCAATAAATTTAGCTATAGACTTTTTTACAGCTAAAAAGCTAGTCAAAGACTGTTCTATTATTCATTGCTTAGCTGAACCTTTTATTCCGTTAGCTTATCTATTGGCTAAAAATGGAAAATCGTTAATCATCAATGCGGTGGGAACCTATTCAGTTGCTTTGCTGAAAAAGAGATGGGGCAATTTTTATCAGCAGGCATATCTTTCAGCTACTTTTATTTTGGCTATTAGTCGATATACGGCGATGCGATTGACTAATGCAGTACCGCAGATTGCCGACAAAATCAGGGTAATACCACTCGGCGTTAGCGTCAATAATCAAAATGATAAACCACCTTCTAGTCAATTTCGCGAAAATGCTTTTCTAATGGTTGGTCATGTCAAATCGAGAAAAGGAACACTACAGGCTGTTAAAGCAATGGCAAAAGTTGTCCAGAATTTTCCAGATGTAAAACTTTTTATTGTTGGTCCTATTTCAGATGCTCAATATGTTCAACAGGTAAAAGTAAATGTGTCGAAAAATAAACTGGAAGATAATATTATTTGGTTGGGAAAAATATCACAAAAAGAATTGAATTCCTATTACAATCGTGTACGGGGTTTAGTTATGCCATCTATAAATATAGGCGATAGTTTTGAAGGCTTTGGTCTCGTTCACTTAGAAGCTAACGTCTTTGGAGTTCCAGCTATCGGTTCATTAGATTGTGGGAATGAAGATGCTATTAGAGATGGTTACAGTGGCTTTTTAGTCGAACAAGGGAATATTCAGTCGTTATATGAGGCAATGATAAAATTACTAAATTCTGAATTTCATTGGAATTTTATGTCACAAAAATCTCTGGATTTTGCTCGAAGTAAAACCTGGAAAAAAGTAATTAAATCATATAGTTTGACCTACAAATTAACTCAAACTATTATTAATAATAGTAAATAGTTTTGTTGGTCGAGCATTCTATGTTGTTAATAACAATAAACTTTAAACTTTTGTTTTTATTTGTACACAGAATATCTTTATTAGTGCTTTTATTTGTTACACAGGATAATATTTTTTCAATTAAATTAGATTAAAATATCAACAATTTTGCTTTATGAAAAACAATGTAGATGTATTTCTAAAAAAAGCTTCTAAGGTTTTTTCTCGTAAAGGCATTTATCCTTTTCTAAAACAAGAGTTTTCTGAAATTAAACCTGGTGCTAACGTCTTTCTTATTGGTGCAGGTGGCTCGATTAATGAGCTTTTACGTCAATATGCAAAGCAGGAAAATTTTAGAGTTACATCTTTTGATATAGATCAAACTAAATCACCGGATATTTTAGGAGATATATGTACTTATAAATTTAGTCAATATGAACTTTTTGATTATGTAGTAGTTAGTGAAGTACTGGAACATATCCATTCCCCTCATTTAGCAATCAACCAAATCTATAGAATTTTAAAGGTAAATGGTAAGTTAATTCTAACAGTGCCTTTTATATTCCCAATTCATGAACGCCCTGTTGATTACTATCGTTATACGAAGTATGGGTTAGAATTTTTATTAAGGGAATTTAAAGATATAAGAATTGAAGAAAGGAATTCTTGGGCTGAAGCAATTAATGTTTTAACCGTTAGGCTGATTATGGAAAAGCATATTACTACTCGATTTGCAGCTTCGTTTTTTATTGGTCTAGCTTATTTACGAATGCCTTTAATAATGCTAACGGCAAAAATTATTCCTACAGATTTTATGACAACAGGTTATCTAGTAACAGCAAGAAAATAATTTAAATCACCGAAACATTAAAATGAATTAATATTAATATAAATATGAAAATAATTTATATATCAAATTCAATAATACCTTCCCGCACTGCTAACAGTATTCAGGTAATGAAAATGTGTCAGGCTTTTGCAGACAACGGTAATGAAGTGTTACTGCTTTATCCAAGTCACATCATCAGCGAATCCGACATAACTAATATTTATGAATACTATGGTGTAAGGGAGTGTTTTCAATCTCTAAAATTACCCTGTATAAAAAATAAATTTGGATTATATTTATATGAAATTTTAGCTGCCATAAAAGCCAAAAAACGGCTACCTCAATTAGTTTATACTCGTTCATTACGTAGTTGTTTTTTTTGTAGTTTAATCGGATTAAATTCCATTTATGAAGCGCATAAACTTATCTATAAAAAAATAATTTTATGTTTTTTATTAACAACAGTCAAATTAAAATACTTTAAACATTTAATTGTAATTTCTGATGCCCTAAAACAGGACTTTCAAGGTCAATATAATATACCAAATTGCAAAATTACTACTGTTCATGATGCTGCTGATGAACCCCGACAATATGAAAAGCTAAAACTTGATCAGCCGAATAGATTCACAGTAGGGTATGTCGGTCACTTATATTCTGGAAAGGGAATGGAGTTAATTGCTGAATTATCAATAAGGTGTTCCTGGGCAGATTTTCATATTGTTGGTGGTACTAACTCTGACCTAGATTACTGGAGAGTTAAATTAGACCATTTAAAGAATATATATTTTCATGGGTTTATTCCGCCAGCAGAAACTGAAAAGTATCGTCAATCTTGTGATGTTTTGATTGCACCTTACCAGCGTCATGTATCAGTGTTTGGAGGTGGCGGTGATGTGGCGCGATGGATGTCACCTCTGAAAATCTTTGAGTATATGGCTTCAGGTAAGGCAATCATCGCTTCAGATTTACCTGTTTTACGAGAAGTGTTAATCCATGAAGTAACAGCTATTTTGTATGAACCAGAAGATATCGAAGCTTGGGTAACTGGCTTGATAAATTTACGTGATAATGCTAAAATGAGGAATTCTATCGGAAAACGAGCTAGGGAAGAATTTAAAAAAAAATATACATGGAAAGCTAGAGCAGAAAAAGTCCTTCAAAGCCTAACTTGATTTACATTTATGATTAATTATTTTATATTTTTATTGTTTATTTTATTTTTAATTTTATCGGCATTATTTTTAAGATCAACAGTAGAGTTTGTTGGGATTATCAGCTTTATTATTTTAGCAACGACTACTTTATTAATATCTTATAAATACCCAAAAATTAAAGTCCCGTTACTCGTTGGATTTTTGACTCGTGGATCACTTGCATTGGTCATTGTATACTTATCATTTCAGGGAAACAATTTTTTGGAAGACGATGGGTTTCAGCGGTTAGCGGAATTTTGGTCAAGTTCGGGTTTTCCAGGTGTTTTAGAGTATTTCCGAACCGGAGCATTTATGTATGCTTGGTTTATGGCTACTTTATATATAATTACTGACAGCACCAGTTCTTTAATGATTCAGGCAATTAATGTACTGTTGGGAACTTTATTAATTCTTAATGTCTACCTGATTACTAAAATTGTTTGGAGTGAACGTCCTGCTATCTGGGCAGCATGGGTTTGTGCCTTATTTCCTACTTTATCACTTTATTCGGCATGGAGAGTTCGAGAAGCGCTTCTAACTTACTTATTCACACTAAGTATCTACCACTTTTTAGTCTGGCTGAAGCGGAGTAAGGCTCAATCATTTATTATCGGTTTCTCTGTCATGATTCTGGCTTCAGTGCTACATACAGCATTTTTTGCTGGAATCGTTCTTTATGCTGGCTTTCCCATCTTTTATTCTGCCAAAGCTTTTCTCAAAAAGAGGGGAGGTCGTCTCATTGGCAATACCCTGATTGCTTTAATTGCGATAGGAGGTCTGGGATTAGTGATATGGTCAGGAGTAGCATTTGGGAAAATACAGGATTTAATTCAGTCGGGAGATTTAGCTATAATAGCTCACAAACAAGAATCTAGAGCCTTAGCGGGTCGGGCAGGTTATCTGCCCGATTTAGTTATTCGCTCACCCACAGATTTTTTCTGGCAAGTTCCCCTGCGACTTGTTTATTTAATTCTTACTCCTTTTCCCTGGATGGTGAGTAATACTAAAGATATTATTGGACTAATTGATGTTGGGATTTATGCAGGCTTTATTTTATTAATTATTAAAAATAGCAATCGATTAAAACGAAGCAATGTTGCGGGTTCTGTACTAATTTTCTGTTTAGGCATAGCTTGCGTATTTGCTTTGGGAACGTCTAATTACGGGACAGCAATGCGTCATCGCTCTAAGGTAGCGCCTTTATTGATTGTATTAAGTGCTGGTTTTATCTCCCCAAAAGAAGCAACCCAGCAGCCGTTTCCCAATTTAACTTCTTGGTCAATGACCCCAGGATTCTATATTCAGGAAAAACTCCCCTCTGTTTCTACACCAGATAACTACAGTGGGGTTCAGACTAATCGTCCTTCTCAACAGACAGCTTATCAGGGAGTCTTAACCCAGATCCATCAGTTGCTTACTCCTGCTGTCTTTAACCAATACGCTTACTATTACTCACTAGGAGGAAAAGGACGAATTTTAACCCTGCCTCTGATGACGGCAGCCGGATTATTTTTATTATGGCGAAATGTTTATTCCGTACAGAAACTGGTTAAGTTTTTAGCCCAAAACGATTTACTCTGGTGTCGAGAATTTAGCCTATCTCAAAGAGAACGTATAAACCGAATTTTATTGATGCCTGCTGAACTATTGCAGCGTGTATTTAAAGATATATCGCCTCAGTTAATCCAGCGATGCTATAAACGAAAAAAACGTCCTTTACCGCCGACAATTTCTCTGGGTCGTCAGCACTTTGAACAAATTTGGTCAGTAGATCACTCTACCTTAGAATTATTGGGATCTAAACTCAATACTACTCAGCCTCCGTCTAATATGCAATTATCAAAAACTATCTGCACGGTGGTCGATCTGCCCACTCGAATACCCATTAAAGTATGGTTTTCTCCCACAATTAAAGTTGACGACGCCAATCTTACTCAGAAATTACTCAATCTAGTTCCAGCGAAAACCTTACTGATTCTTGATCGAGGTTTTAATCATGTCCAGGTTTTGAGTGGTTTAATGGCGAAACAGATAAATTTTATTACTAGGCTTAGATCTCATAAATTATTTCAGGTCGAACAAGTTTTGACTTCAACCTATCGCGTGAAAGATCAAATCATTTCTATTAAAAGTAGTCAAACGCTGACGTCTCACCTCAAGCTGCGCCTAGTACAAATCCGCCATAACCAGCATTGGTATACTTTTCTCACGTCTGTATTAGACCCGACTATCTTACCCCCCTATGTTGTCGCTGATCTTCATCGACGAAGATGGCGACTGGAGAATGTCTTGCAAATCGTTAAACAGCTATTAGGATTGAATTACTTGTGGACAGGTACAATGAATGGGATACAAGTACAAATCTGGGCGAGTTGGTTATTTTACTCAGTACTAGCGGACTTAGGAGATGCCATTGCTAATGAATTAGGGATTCCATTTGAGCGTATTTCTCTGAAAAAAGTTTTTTGGGGGCTTAACCGATTTAACCAAGCTTATGCCGAAGGTAAGACCATTAACCCCGTTGTGTATTTTGTGACTGATAACCATCAAGATTTCAGTGTAGTTAAGCCGATGAGCCAGCCGACTCCCATTATTGATTTATCTCCTTACCCTACGAGCTTTACGAGACGACAATCTTCTTGAACGATCACCTTTTTTCACCCTTTATTTTAGCACAGATGAATTCATCAAACCTCAGTGTAGTCACAACCGTCTATAATGGTGAACTCTACTTCAATCGCGCTGTGCCTAGTATTTTACAGCAAACTTATACCAATTTTGAATTTATTATTGTTGATGATGGCTCAACTGACTGTACCGCCCAACAGCTTAGAGAATTCACTCAAAATGATCAACGTGTGCGTGTCCTGAGTCCTGGGCGATTAGGACGCAGTCAAGCCCTTAACTATGCAATTGAACAGAGTCAAGCAGACTATATTGCTATTCAAGACTTTGATGATATCAGCTATCCTGAACGGTTACGTTTACAGGTCGAGTTTTTAGAGGCGCATCCTGATGTCGGGTTAGTCGCTTGTCACTACGTTTTAGTGGATGATAATCGCCAAGAACAGTATATCCGAATGCCCGCTACAGAACATCAGCAACTGGTTCGGACAATGGCTAAGTGTGTTCCCTTTGCTCATACCCTGGTTACCTATAGAAAAAAAGCCTGGATGCAAGCTGGAGGATATCCAGATGTAGATAGTATGGTTGATCTTCACTTATGGATTGCCTTTGTCCGTCTGGGTTGGCGACTCGCAACTATTCCTCAAGTCCTCGGTGAACATTGGGTACACCCAAACAGTTTTTGGCATCAACAGTTTAACTATATAAAACAGCAACAAAAATTAGCCCGAATCCAATGGCAGGCTATTCAAGACCTTAGTTTACCATTATGGATGGGAGTGTATCCTCTTGGTCGATACTTATATTCCTATATGCCCAAAACGCTCAAGCGATATGTTCGACGTACTTTGGCTCAATCTAAAGAAGAAGATATGGCAAAGCGATAGAGTGCTATTGACCCGATGAATCCACGAATTACTGCTGCAAAAATGCCAGAAATTATCCCTCATTTGAACTACGAACTCAAAACGTATCAGTCTCAGCGCATTCATCAGGCGATGCTTCAGGCAATATGTTCCTTAGTTCGTCTAGTTTTAGAACAAACAAATCAGCCGTCAATAAGTATCCTAGATGTAGGATGTGGACGGGGAGAACTGTTACAATATCTTGTTCAAATTCCCCAGGTTTCAGTGCAAGGGATTGATCTCGATCCTACCTGTGTTGAACTATCCCGTCAATTTGCATCTTGTCGTGTAGGTTCAGTTGAAGCATTAGATCAATATTACTCTCCGGACAGCTTCGATCTCGTCATTGCCTCTCATGTTCTAGAACACGTCCCAAACCCGACTATCGCACTTTTACAGCTAGCTTCAGTGAGTCGAAATTGGGTATTGATTGCTCTTCCTAATCCTGTTAGACCCTCTAGACTGCTTCAATACTTAAAGGGTAAACTTCATGCCGATCATCCGACTCATTGTCAAGTTTGGGACCCTGGTCATCTTGCGAACTTTATTGAGACATTTGGTCATTTAAAAATTTATCAGTGGCAGCCCGATATTGTAACTGTCATTCCCGGACGATTATTGTCTGTGCCATTATTGCGTTTCATTCTAAAACCTTTAAGTCTGGCAGAGACGACACTGTTCACCGGGTTATTCCCTCTCTTTTCATCAAGTCTAATTGTGCTAGCAGCCAAACATCGTGATTAGGGTTAAACAACGAATTTTAATGTTGTCCACTTGTATGGGACTCGGTGGTGCAGATCAACAGATTTTGTACCTTGTTCGTACTTTACTCAAGCGGGGATACGCGATTCAGATTGTGTCGATGACACCGTTGGGGGCCATGGGCAAAGAAGCTCAATCAGAGGGTTTACCCATTCAAAGCCTTAATATGAAACGGGGTGTACCCGACCCCAAAGCAATCTTCAAACTTGCCAGAATACTGAATCAATGGCAGCCTGATATCCTCCACAGTCACATGGTACATGCTAATTTTCTGGCACGGGTGAGTCGATTGTTTTCTCATGTACCTGTGTTAGTTTGTACAACATCCAACATTAACGAGGGAGGTCGATGGCGAGAATGGGTCTATCAATTGACTGACTTTCTCTGCGACATCACCACTCAAAAAAGTCACGCTGGAGCTGAGCGATATGTGAGCATCAAAGCTGTACCAAGAACAAAACTTAGGGTGGTTCCCAACGGCATAGATATTCAAAAATTTAAACCCAATCGAGAAGCCAAGCAACGCCTACGACAGGAGTTAAGTTTAGAGGGGAAATTTATTGGCTTAGCCGTAGGGCGATTTCGTCCACCCAAGGATTATCCGAATTTACTCCAAGCCTTTAGCCGAATCAAAGCAACTTCTATCAATACAGTGTTAACTCTTGTTGGCGAGGGAAGTCTTAAGCCAGAGATGAAAGCCTTAGCTAAAACTCTTGGCATTCATGAGCAAGTCAAATTTTTGGAACCGAGACGAGATATTCCTGATTTAATGAATATTGCCGATTTCTATATCATGTCTTCGGCGTGGGAAGGAATGCCAATGGTACTTTTAGAAGCGGCATCGGTTGGACTACCAATTGTGGCGACTGATGTAGGTGGTAATCGGGAAATTGTATTGGATGGAAAAAATGGTTTCTTGGTTACCCCTCGCCATCCAGACGCTTTAGCGCAAGCGCTGGAACGGATGATGAATTTATCTCCACAAGAGCGTCAACAAATGGGGCAGTTTAGTCGAAAGCATGTAGAGCTTAATTACAGTATTGAGCGAGTTGTAGATAGGTGGGAAGCACTCTACCAGCAGTTGCTAGACAAAACCAGCTCACAGGATCAGGGGGTATAGCTGGGCGCCCCGAAAAATAATCTATGTTACAGCCAAAATGATATCTGCGAGTCTCAAGGAAAATAATCTTTAGTTAAAATTTTTATCGGAGCCTGTCAACCGTGAAAACCCCTAGATAGGCTAGTTGAGTAGGGAGATTATTTCCGGAATTTGACTGACGACTTCTGGTGTATCTATCAAATAGTATGAAGTTGATCAGGCGACTTTTTAATCTTAAAGGCATGTAACGTTCAATCACGAATTATAAATAAAAATGAAAAAAATATTACTTTTTAGTGCTGAAGTGATACTTCTTTGCAGTACTGCTGTTCCAGCCCAAGCTACTATACTTAACGTGAGCCAGGGTGGACAGATTATTACTGCCCCCAGTTCCGTCTCCTACAATTTTCCAGGATATGAACATCCAAATTTCATGCTCGGCTTCTCCGAAAAGCAAAACGTTAAGCTCTCTTCCAATCTCGCCATTGATGGTGGCTTCATCGCCGCAGGGCAGCTAGTGAGTAGCCACATGATCTTCCTGAATACTCCAGGTTCTCGGCGGTTAGCGTTATCGAATATTAACTGGACTTTTGACAGCACAATTCTGGGCGTAATGTCGGATGGTAACGGTTTATTAGAAGCAGCGAGTAATACTCTGTTGGGTGTTCCTCATACGTTCTATCCTGGTAGCTTTACGCAACGGGGTTTAGAATGGAGCCGCCAAGAAAATTACTCTGGAGTTGGTTCTAATGTGTTGACCGTATCAATGAAGACAACTACACCAGGCGACTGGATTAGAGTCGTCACCCAAGCAAAGCCGATACCTGAACCGACATCTACTTTGGGTTTATTGACAATATCTTTGGTGGCTAAGGCAGTCCTGAAGCGTACACGTAAGCCCAGTGATCTTACATCGCTCCCCCAAAACAGTCCTGACATGCGTTAGCGGCTCATCTTCCTGTGGAGATGAGAATACGACGGTTGAGCAGCTTACCTTATCGGACTAAAACTATCCTCCTGTAGATAGAGTTCTTTTTACAAACCCTTATGCCACATTTCGATCATTGAGTCGCAAGACTTGACTAGCCGTCACCCAATCCAAAATACTGATGCCTGATGGAGGCAAGCGCTATATACATCACCCAGATAGTTGTATTTCTTCCAGACTCTTCACCAAACCCAGGCAAATGCTTATACTGGAAGATAACTTAGCGATGCCATTCACCTATCCATATTAGTAGGATATGTCGTGTGAAGTTCAAGCATCGCCCCAAAATTTTGCTGGTCGCTAAC
This sequence comes from Coleofasciculus sp. C1-SOL-03, assembly GCF_040220555.1. Lineage (NCBI taxonomy): Bacteria > Bacillati > Cyanobacteriota > Cyanophyceae > Coleofasciculales > Coleofasciculaceae > Coleofasciculus > Coleofasciculus sp. C1-SOL-03. Next base: position 7,220 of record NZ_JAVJUO010000220.1, on the reverse strand, counting down.
ACGGGTTGGAATCTTTACAACTTCCGCTTACCCTTGGCTCGATTTCTCCGTCTACGAGGAATCGAGGTTGTTTTTGTTTCTCCCCCCGATACCTACGTACACCGACTGCAAGCCGAAGGATTTCGCTGGATTCCGTTGCGCCTGACTCGGCGCAGTATCAATCCCCTAGTCGAACTCCTGACCATTGGTCATTTAACCCGGATTTACTGGCAAGAAAAGCCCTCTATTGTCCATCACTTTACGCTCAAATGTGTTCTTGTGGGAACGATCGCGGCTAAGCTGAGTGGTACAACTGGGGTGGTGAATGCGATTACGGGATTAGGGTACATTTTTAGTAGTAGCGAGTGGAAGGCTCGGATCTTGAAACTCATCTTCATTATCGTCGGTAGATGGGTATTGAGAGCTCGCAGGGCAATGATTGTGTTTCAGAATCAGGATGATCGGCAAGTTTTCACCACCCTGAAGCTGACTAATCCCTACCGAACTGTACTGATCAGAAGTTCGGGTATCGATTTGCAGCGCTTTTCACCGCCACTTCATCAGCCAGATGTTTCGTTGACGCCAGTCGTCCTGCTTGCTGCCCGCCTAATCACAGAAAAAGGTGTTATAGAATACGTAGAGGCTGCCCATATTCTCAAAGCTCGTGGCGTTCGGGCAACGTTTCAGATCGCGGGTGAGCCTGATCTGGGCAATCCTGCTTCCATTTCTCCAACCACTTTACAACACTGGCAACGGGAAGGAATCGTTGACTTGCTGGGTCATCTGGAGAACATTGAACAGTTCATTGCTCGTTCAACCCTGATCGTATTACCCTCCCATGGTGGCGAGGGTGTTCCTCGCATTTTACTAGAAGCGGCGGCGATGGAAAAACCCTTGGTCGCCACTGATGTCCCTGGCTGTCGAGAGGCAATTGATCCGGGTAAAAATGGCGTTTTGGTTCCGGTAAAGGATGCGGCGCGGTTGGCTGATGCGATTGAGATCCTCTTAAACGACGCCAATTTGTGCCAAGCTATGGGAGTCGCTGGACGAGAAAAAGTCTTGCGAGAGTTTGACGATCGCAGCGTGATTCAAAAAACAGCCCACGTTTACCAAGCGATAGGTGTACCACTATTGCACGTTCAACAAACCTGTTGTTGAACAGCCTAATGCCGTGCTTCCCTCATCTCCCCCACACGCCCCACTACAGGCGTGGCAAAATTTCCGGTAAAAGCTGACCGGGTACTTTTGAGAGTGCCAGATTTTGCCCGCTAATCCCTTGCTCCTGGTAGAACGTGCGAATGGTTTTAATTATATAGTCCAAGGAGGTTTGGTAAACCTCTGATCGCGCCGCCACTCCCATACAGGCTTGAACGTGCTGATGGAGGGCGGTTTGTAGATGGTGGGATTGATCCTCTTTCCCTGCACCTAAAGATGGTTCGGTGGCAAACTGGTAATGAGCCAGTCCCAAATTATTGCGCGTGGCGATCAGATCAAAATTAACCGATGTCGGTGGATGATGCTGCGCCAATTCCTCCGCTAAGGCGATCGCCACCTCGTAAGCCGCGATACAATGGCGTAAATAGTCTGCCCGTCGCTGGGGATCTTCCACACAGCGATCTGCCAAATGCCAATAAGCAGTACCCAAATTATTCTGAGTCGCGGCACAAGCAGCCGGAGCCACCTCTGGAGTACGATAGGTTAATGCATCTTGATAAGCAATCACCGCTAACTCCAGCCAGGTTTCCGGTTGTTCGTACTGTGCCAGATTCCAGTAAGCTGTGCCTAAGTTATTTTGAATCATCGCCCAATTCGTAGCATTTGAGCGACTGTTGTAATAACACAGAGCTTCCGCATACGCCCCAATTGCTGCCTGTAAGTTATTGACAGGAGAATGATGTTGTGCTAAATGCCAATACGCCGTGCCTAAATTATTTTGGGTGGAAGCATATTTGAGCGGATCATGTTCTGGATTACGATAGCGTAATGCTTCTTCGTAGGCTCGAATCGAGAGTTCTAGGTTATCGGCTACATCGTTATAGCGAGCTAAATCCCCATAGGCTGCGCCTAAATTATTTTGAATCATGGCGTAGGTTTGGGGCGCATCTTGAGCCGTTAATTTAGTTAATGCCAATTGATAGGCTTGAATCCCCTGTTCCAGATAAGATAGGCGCATGCTCGTATCCTGGGGAGATCGAGAAAGCATCCAATAGAGATTTCCCAAATCATTCAGAACATCCGCCACGTAAGGCGATGTATCATCTAACCATTGCAACGCTTGCTCATACGCCTGAATCGCGATCGCTAAATTTTCTTCTGAGGTGTCTCCTTGTTCAATCGCATGACGATAATGATTCCCCAGTTGTAAATATGCCTCAGCGGGCGACGCGGTTTGGGGGGGATTTGGGGATTCCGTTGATGTATCAGCAGGATGTTGGGATGTAGGAGGATTCTTTTGTGGTAATGGTGTTTCTTTCATCTCCAAGTCCACAGCCCCCAGCATCCCTTTGCTATTCGGGTTAGCACCAGACTTCCCGTTAGTCGAGGCGATAAGGGGTTCAACCTCCTCGCTAGAATGTCCATTGTTGCCCATACTATTCTGGAACAACTGCAAATCCAGATTTTCGTCCACTTCCTGCGTCAGCACCGTCTGCAAGGTTTCTTGGAACGAGGCTGTTGTCTCCTCTGTCTCCTGAGTCGTCACCGCCGTGGGAGAGGCTTCCGGTTGAGTCGCGCCAACGGGGGGGAGTGGGGTGGGTTCCCCTTCAAACTCAAATACCCCAGTACGCCACCGCCAAAATTCCGGTACAGACTGGACAATGGAATGAAACCAAGGGCGGGGTAGCCAGAGTAACACATTGGCGTTTAACTGAGGCAAATAGCGCTCAATGGACTGTAAACGCCGGAGAAACAGTTGCTGTACCGTTGGCGATTGACGGGTTAAGCGTTCAACACCCAGGATTTGGAAACTGGGAGGAGATGTAGTGATCGAAGAATGGCGATTTTGAGCCAACCAGGTAGAAATTTGGGCAAAGGGATGGGGATCATTGACATTAATGTTCAGGCTGACTAAATTAGTAGAGCTTGAACCATGAGCAGGCGCGATCGCAGAGGTTGTCCCCAACTCCCCATGGAGTTTACCCGCCAAACGATTCCGTAGACTCAGATCATCACAAATCGCCACAAAAATTTGACGGCGTAATCCGAGACTGAGAGCAAGTTTCAAGCGTTTATAGATTTGCCGATTCCAACTCGAAATTTTTGGGGCAACAGTATCCGTTACAGTCATGCTGGGAGAGTCCAGGAGCGTCGGGCAACAAGAGTGGAAGATTTAGGGCAAAGACTCGATTGTAACAACGAGTACTGATGAGCGCGAATTGGGCAGAGTAGCGATCAAACCTGAATGATGAACGATAAGAAAATCGCGATTTTATTTTAGAGGATGTTTAGGTCTACCTACCTACTCGTTGCATAATCAGTAGTTGAGAGTAATCTTAATATGACTCTTCCTACTATTGTTGCCTAAGTCAGGACTTATTGGGCTGCTCAGCACCTGGAAAGAGTGGGCAATGACAGTGAAGCGCCAAACTAAGCAGTTTGACGCCTTAGTGAAGTGGTGCGCTAGTCGGGTTGCTTACCGATCAGGCTAATGATTCTCCTCACTACATCCAAGAGGAGAAAACTGACATCTACACTCGTGTCGTTTAATCTGCTCGGCGACAACTACGATCGCCAGTGGTGCGTAGTGATGTTTTACACCGTGCGGCGGTAGAGCTTCAGGATCGTCAGTTGAACCGGGCCATTCCACATCACCTGTAGCCGTGCGAGCGGGAATAACGAAAATATTTACAGCAGTATCCCTAAAAGCGACACATATTTTTCAAGTAGAAATGAACAGCGTTCATATAGATGGAAGTTCAATGTCAGTTCAAGGAGAGTATGAAACAAAGGAAAAAAGTAGTGAGAGAATTGAAGGAGAAGCGCAAGAAGTAGAACCCGAAATGAAAGCCATAGAAATAGTTCATGGATATTCGAGAGATACGCAGACCAGATCTGAAACAATTTATCATTGACATGATTGTAACCGGAGATGGAGACGTGCCGCTGTATCTAAAAGTCGATTCCGGAGATGTCGATGATAAAAGTGTATTTGTCGAAAGATTGAAAGAGTTTAAAAAACAGTGGACATTTTCGGGAATATACGTGGGAGATAGTGCCTTGTACACAGCGGATAATTTATCAGCGATGAGAGGAATGAAATGGATAACAAGAGTGCCGTTAAGTGTGAAAGAAGCAAAATCGTAGTCAATTGTTTTCTAAATGAAGTTTTGCAAAGCATTTTTTGATCATATACCCCTCCACAGGATACCTCTGGAGGGGGGACTTGGGTCGCTCTCTTAGAACAGCTAAGGGACTTACGACTTAATAATGTCCCAAGGAAGCTTGGCTGAGTTGATGAATTCAGCTTTCCTCACTGGTACTTTATTTTTTCGCCGCTCCCTAAGCTTCTACCTCAACCGGTTCGGGTTGGGGTTCGGGGGGAAGTTCCTGTTTCAGCGTCAGATAACGAATCACCTCATCTCCATAGCGCATCGCTCGCTGAATCTGCGTCACATGAGTCGGGGGCGCTTTATAGTTCATTTGGATGTAAACGCCTTCGCGGTGTCTGTCGATGGGATAAGCCAAACGACGCTTACCGCGATGTTGAATTTCAATCTGATCCCCGCCTTGCTCTTGCAGTAGATCTTTATATTTGGTGACGGCTTGGTTAACCTGCTCCTCTGACAAATCAGGACGCAGGATGTACATCATTTCGTAACTATCGCTCACAAATGGTCTTCTCCTTATGGACAATGGGGCTTCTTTTGCGGACTCGGCATAGCCACGGCTGATAATTGGCACACTATCCCGGTCAAAGAAGCAAGGACACGAGCTGACTTAACCGCTCTATTCTATGCTGAATCTGGGTTTTTCCCTCCTTCTAGGCTGAAGGTAGACAATCGACCCAGATTACACTCTTGCAATTTTACTATTTTTTGGTATTAATTCTAGCTAGCTGCCAGGGTCACTCAAAACCCCATATCAGTAGAACTCTCTCATTCAATTACCAAGGAATCTCTAACATCATGGCGCAGCGCTATGTCCGAATTAAAACGGCTCAAGGGCAAACCTACTATGGTTTGCTGCAACTCAACCGCAGTATCCAAGTTTTAGATGCACCGCCTTGGCTACAGGGTCAACCGACTGATTTGGAGTTGGTGCCGGATAGTTATACCTTGTTGGCTCCCTGTGCGCCATCCAAGATTGTCGCCGTCGGGAAAAACTATATGGATCACGCTGTCGAAATGGGAACCCCGGTTCCCCAAGAACCCTTGCTGTTTCTCAAACCACCGACAACTATCACGGCGGCGAATCGAGACATCCAGTTTCCACCTCAGTCAAAACGGGTGGACTATGAGGGAGAGTTGGCGCTGGTGATTGGCGAACCTTGTGTAGACTGTACCCCCGAACAAGCCCAGGGAAAAATTTGGGGGTATACGATCGCCAACGATGTTACCGCCCGTGACTTACAAAAACAAGATGGTCAATGGACTAGAGCAAAGGGATTTAATACCTTTTGTCCCCTCGGACCTTGGATTGTACGGGAATTGAGTGCGGCAGCCAAATTACAGACATTTTTAAATGATGCACCTGAACCTGTACAATCGGCGTCCATTGATCAAATGGTATTTACCCCAGACGTCTTAGTCTCCTATATTTCTCAGATTATGACTTTGCTTCCCGGAGATGTAATCCTGACGGGTACGCCACGAGGAATTGGTCCGATGCAAATCGGCGATCGCGTCCGTGTGGAAATTGAGGGGATTGGTCATTTAGAAAACACGGTTGTCCCTCGCCCTACACCCGTCACCCTTTAAGCCAGAATCAGGGAGACACGATAACTTTAGCCCTATTTTTATCTCGATCTAAGTGCTTTGATGGAAATAAACGGTTTTTCAATCGTCCTCAAACCCTGACCAATGACCAATCATCGAACTTGGGCGTAAACTGCCTCCGAGAGTGTAGGAATTTCAGCGTAGCGACCGAGCGATGATTGCACGATTGAGTAGAAGCAAGCCGCCAGTGTCCCTAAAAAGATCACATTGTTTAGGGTTTCCATGAAAAAACTATCCCCCAGTCCTCTGCCCAGAATATCTATGGCAAAACTACAGAGAACTAAAAGAATATCTAAAAGAATTGCCTGCATTGTATTAAACCGAATAAAATGAGCAATTCTTTCATTCCTGACCACCGCTAAGAACAAGACGAAGAAAACAATGAGTCCGATAAATGGATTACTGTAGTAAATAGACATTAAAGGTTGTAATGGTAAATAGATAAAACCTAGTACGGGAAATTGGAGCAGTAAGGTAAGACCAAACTGAAACCCATAAATTAAGGGCAGCAGATAGGGCAGCGCTGCAAAAATTCGCTCTTTAACTGTTGTTGAGCCGCGCCAAGTCATCTTTAACGTCTCCTTGTTGGGGTTCAAATCGCTATCTAACTATTTTCAGGATAACGTAGGTGACCCATTTCGATGACCGTTGTCATCTGTCAGGGGTCTTATGTCAGGATTTGAGGACGATTTCCGACCGGGAAAATAGTTCAGTGGATTATCCCCAATGCTAAACTATTCAAGGTTGGCGATGCGGAAACCCATTTCACACTCATATTGCTCCGGTTGATGGGGGGTGAGTTTACGAATGGCATGACCACATCCCAGCTTACCCCGACGCCAACGGGGTTGACCCTTGCTGTCAGCCAGCAAACAGCTTTGACAAACTTGAGTTGGGGACAAAATTTGCTCTTCGGTAAGAATAACTAACATAGGACGCCTCCGGTCAATTCGACTAGACCGCTAATCCCATCTTAATTTACGTCTCTAGCTAGAGGCTCTAGATCAACACAGAGCTTAACTTTAACAGGCAATATGGTAAAACTTGTTATGAATCCAACTGGACGGCAAAGCATCGTAAGGTTGATAACAGAAAGCTAATATGATACTATATGCTCATATTTGCTTACATTTAATTACATGGGCGATATTCCTTTGAGAGAAGCCGTTAAGCGACTTGGATTACATAAAAACACGAAGCAGGAAGTAGGCAGATAATGGCAGCATTCCCTCTATACGCAACAGAGCCGGACAAAGGCTTTTTGATGTCGAAGCCTATCTGGGAGCAAGTGTTGGAAGCGCCACTGTT